>JBDRTM010000207.1:0-19287 GCA_043824065.1 Planctomycetota bacterium
CCGTAAGAAATTCCGTATGAAGTGCAAGGAGATGAACAACTGGCTTAGAAAGATACGCAATTTCAAGAAGGCAAAAGAATGGTGGCTGGTTTTGCAGGCTAAGCTTCGAGGCCATTATCAGTATTATGGCGTCAGCGGCAATATGCGGTCGATACAACGCTTTTACTTGCTGACAGAGCGTATGACACTGAAGTGGCTCAATAGGCGCAGTCAGCGTAAATCGTTCAATTGGGCAAGTTTCCTTGAGTACTTGGAACATTACCCCCTGCCGAGACCGAAAATCGTGCACAACTTATATACGCTGTCGCCTGTTGTGTGAGTTTTACTGAAGAGCCGGATGTGGGAAATCTGCAAGTCCGGTTCCGTGAGGGGCATTGAAGTTCCTCACAAGGTTGAATATTGTGACACTCTTCGAACCGAAAGGGAAGAGAAACAGAGAAAACAAATTAAACCTAAATGAAGGAACCATATTATGTCTACTCGACAACGCAAAGGTTTTACATTAGTTGAGCTTCTGGTCGTAATTGCGATCATAGCTCTGTTGATGGGCATTTTAATGCCCGCCCTGGCCAGGGTCAGGCAGGTTGCCCATCGACTGATCTGCGGGACAAATCTGTCCGGCATCGGCAAGGCAATGCTGATTTATGCAAACGATTACGACGATGAGCTGCCGCGTGCCGGCGGCAGAAACAGCACATGGACCGGCACAATACCTCAGTGGCTGGCCGATAACCGGTTCACCGCTTACAGTTTAAGTGCTGATGGCAGCGGCGGCCAGGCCACCATTACATCCAGCTTTTATCTTCTGGTCAAGTATGCCGAGGTAACGCCCAAGTCGTTCGTTTGCAAGAATGATTCCGGGACCACGGAATTTAAGCCCGCCGAATACAACGCGGGCGACAGAGAGCTTATTGACCTCTGGGACTTCGGTCCCGAGGCAGTGAATCATTGCAGCTACTCATACCATATGCCTTATGGCCTGTACGCTTTGACTACATCGAGCGAACCGGGTATGGCGATTGCAGCCGACCGCAATCCGTGGATTACCTCTCCCGCTGCGGAAGGCAAGGATGCCGGCTTGTTGAGTTCATACAATCCCACCGGTGGCAAAGAAGCAATCAACATTGGAAACGCAATTGCTCACCAGGAAGATGGACAAAACGTATTGTTTATGGACAGCCACGTGAGTTTTGAAAAACGCCCATTTTGTGCCATCAATGATGATAACATCTACACCTTCTGGGACGGCGGAGATATACGACGGGGCGGCTATCCTATTCCTGGAGCCAGTGAGCCACAGGATAGATTGGATTCGTTGCTGGTACACGATGTCGAAGGCAGCGGGCCCGGACCAAAAGGCAGAGGGTGTTTTCTGGCCGATACCACGGTGTGGGTAAATGGGGCACTCGTGCAAATCTCTAAAGTTACCGCAGGCCAGACGGTCGGCAAAGTCGGCTGTCTTGCGACAGCGGTACAAATCGAGAAACTCCAGGAGCATCAGGGAACCTTCGAATGCCGCGATATAACGCTCGAAAACGGCAGCCGCATCAGTGTTGTGGCAGCACATCGCTTCATGCTTGATTCCGGACGATGGGTAGCAGCACAGGATTTAAGAAGCGGCCTCAAACTTAAATCGTTAAACGGTTCAGTTGCTATCAGGAGTGTTGTAAAAAGGGCAGCGCCTTTTGTCGGCAAGGTGTACAATCTTAAGGTCAAGGACTCAGAGCAATATTTAGTAGGCGAAGACGGCGTGGTTGTTCGCGATTGGTAAGGCATTGTATTGGCGGCACCTCATCGTTAGGTAGCCGGGGCGCATAGAGACAGTTCCTGCTTTCAGTTGTCTATAGGCGGCCTTGTGTAAGTGAACACAAGGCCGCCTTATTATTGGTGCTTATTCAACTATTTAGTATCTATTGCGGAAAACAAAAACCTAATATGTCACCCCTGCACCTGCTTTCGCAGGTGTAAACTTGTCCCCGCGAAAGCGGGGAGCAGGGGTCCAGGATGAAAAAGCTGGATTCCCGCTTCCGCGGGAATGACAAATCCTGTTTCCGCAATAGGAACTATTTAGGCGAACATAGAATTTGTCTTTATCCGGCGTTTATGTTAAACTTGTGTTTTGTTTTTAAGAGAGTTCAAAATTGGGACAAACGCTTACTTACAAGATACTTAGCAAACACCTTGTCGAGGGCGGTCTTGCCGTCGGTGAGCAGACTGGGATTCGTATTGACCAGACGCTTACGCAGGACGCCACGGGGACGACGGCGTTTTTGCTATATGAATCAATGGGAGCAGGCCCCAGCGACTCCCGTCGCAAGACGGGGCTGCGGGCGGCTAAGGTTAAAACCGAGTTGTCGGTCAGCTACGTTGACCACAATATGGCTGGCTTCGGGCCGGAGAACCACAACGACCATTTGTATCTGCAAACGATAGCTGCAAAGTGCGGAGTTTATCATTCACGGGCGGGTAACGGCATCTGTCATCAGGTCCATCTGGAACGGTTCGGCAAACCCGGAGCGACGCTGTTGGGCAGCGATTCACATACGCCGACGGGCGGCGGAATCGGTATGTTAGCTATCGGAGCCGGCGGGCTGGACGTGGCGGTGGCGATGGCCGGCGGGCCGTTTTACCTACGATGTCCAAAGGTTCTGGGAGTAAAACTTACCGGCGAATTGAACGACTGGGTGGCTGCGAAGGACGTTATTCTTAAGCTGTTGAGCATACTTTCAACAAAAGGCAACGTCGGGTGGGTGGTCGAATATTTCGGGCAAGGCGCAGAACGGCTCTCTGTACCACAGCGGGCGACCATAACAAATATGGGGGCCGAATTAGGTGTAACAACAAGCATCTTCGCCAGCGATGAGCAAACAAGAAGGTTTCTGGCCGCCCAGAAACGAGAGCAGGACTATCAGCTATTGACGGCTGATACGGATGCCGAATATGACCGCGTCATCGAGATAAATCTGGCTGAGCTTGAGCCGATGTCGGCCTGTCCATCTTCGCCGGATAACGTCAAAGCGGTCCGCGAAATCGCCGGTGCCAAAATCGGTCAGGTGGTGATAGGCAGCTGCACAAATTCGAGTTTCGCCGATTTGATGATGGTGGCGGAGGTATTAAAAGGACGGCGTGTAAATAATATGGTCGAATTCGCAATCGCTCCGGGCAGCAGAGAAGTTCTGAATATGCTGGCTCAAAACGGGGCATTGGCGAATATGATTTCAGCGGGCGCCCGGATTTTAGAATCGGGCTGCGGGCCTTGCATTGGTCAGGGCTTTTCGCCGGCGGATGAGGTGGTGAGTCTGCGGACGTTTAACAGGAACTTTGCCGGGCGAAGCGGGACGAAAGGCGATAAGGTCTATCTGGTCAGTCCAGAGACCGCAGTTGCTTCGGCTCTGGCAGGAAAGATTACAGACCCGTGTGATTTGCCGGAATTGTTCGGACTGAAATATCCGAAAATTGAATTGCCGGATGAATTTGTTATCAACGACGATATGATAGAGCGGCCTTTGAGCGATGAGGAGGCGGCAAAGGCAGAGGTTTTGCGCGCCCCTACGATTGTGGTGCCGAAGCCGCCTGCGCCGTTGCCGCAGAAACTTACGGGTAAGGTGCTGATTAAATGCGGCGAGAAGATAACCACCGACCATATCATGCCGGCAGGTACTTTTCTGAAACTGCGCTCAAATGTGCCCGAATACGCGAAGGTTGTTTTTAATTGTTTTAACGAACAGGGTAAGCCGACATTTGCCGAGCGGGCGCTTGAGTTAAAGGAAGAAGCGATAGCCGGTGTCATCGTGGCGGGCGAAAGCTACGGCCAGGGCTCATCGAGAGAGCACGCTGCACTTTGCCCGATGTATCTGGGTGTGCGGGTGGTGGTCGCAAAGAGTATCGAGCGAATTCACAAGGCGAACCTGATAAATTTCTGCATCGTGCCCATCGAATTTGCCCGGGAGGCTGACTATGACAAAATCGAGTGCGGCGACGAGCTTCAGATAGATAATCTGCTCGAAGCGATAAAGGGCAGTGACAAAGTTGAGATTGTGAATGCGACCGGCTCATTCGACTTTGTCGGCAAGCTGGAACTTTCCGCCAGGGACCGGAAGATTTTGCTTTCGGCAGGGCTATTAAACTATACCCGCAAGAAAGCAATTAGTAAGTAGCAAAGGTACAAAGGCACAAAGGTTCAAAGGGACAAAGTGGAAAAGAGAAAGCAAGTTAAAACGTATAGGGACCTTGTTGTCTGGCAAAAATCTATGGCATTGGTTACGGAAATATATAAGCAGACAAAGTCATTTCCCAAGGATGAGGCCTATGGATTAACTTCCCAAATGAGACGTTGTGCAGTTTCAATTCCCAGTAATATAGCAGAAGGTTATGGCAGAAACTCTACCAGCGATTATGTCCGTTTTCTACGTGTTGCAGCAGGCTCTCTGTATGAATTGCAGACCCAGATTGAGATTTCTTCGAATCTACGGTATTTGAACAAAAACAACTTTGATAAACTTTATGAATCAAGCAGAGAAATAGAACGAATGCTCAGCAGTTTAACCAAAAAACTGAATGATAAACGAACAAAGTAACTTTGTCCCTCTGTCCCTCTGTCCCTCTGTGCCTCTGTCCCTCTGTCCCTCTGTGCCTCTGTGCCTTTGTCACCTTGTGCCTTTGTCACTTTGTGCCTCTGTGCCTTTGTCACTTTGTGCCTTTGTTTATTTTTGAGCAAGAAAGCAAATGGATAAAACCGTAACTATCTTCGGGACTGGCAGGGCCAGGCAAGGCGACTCGGCTTATCAGTTAGCGTACGAAGTAGGCAAGCTATTAGCCCAGGCTGGCTTTACTATCGCCAACGGTGGATACGGCGGAACGATGTTGGCTGCGGCCAAAGGGGCAGTCGAAGCCGGCGGTGAAGTAATCGGCGTTACGTGCTCAGCTTTTAAGAACAGCACGGCTAACGAGTATGTTACCCGTGAGATTGTTACCGCCTCGCTCGATGAACGGCTGGATACGCTGATAAAATTGGGGCAGGCTTATGTCGTGCTGCCCGGCGGGACGGGAACACTGCTGGAATTGGCGAAGGTCTGGGAATTAAAGAACAAGGGCTTTCTTAAAACAGATAAACCGATTATACTCTTAGGTGGATTCTGGAAGCCGTTGGTTGATTTGGTCGCAAGCGACGACCCTGACAGCAGCCGATATGTAAAGCAGGCAGATGAACCCGAACAGGTTATCAAATTGATTGGTGATTAATGGTGGCTCGTAACTCAAGATTATTTGGTATGAATAAGAGACTGGTGCTCTTGACTTTAGTATTTCTTTTGAGTGTTGTCCCGGCAACGTTGGGATTCAGTGCGGAGACGGTACGCCAAACACTGCTGCGGGACGGCTTTGTCCTGAAGGGCGTTGATGGTAAATTGAAACCAGCGGCCCTGATTGGCAAAAGCGAAGAGGTGGGGGATGGCGGCGCACCAATTCGGACTGACCCTAATCTGGATTGGTGTGGGAGCGGATGGTTCTTTGAATTTAGTACAGACGTGAACGATTATAGAGGTCGAGCCACCGCAGGGACAAGGTTGGAGCTGCTGGCATCCTCGGAGCTGGAAAAGATGATTGCTGATGTTAACGAGCGTTCGGCTGCGAGCTACAGGCTCTGGGGCTGGGTTACGAAATACAAAGGCAGGAATTTTATATTCCCGAATTATTTTTTCCCCCTCGGCAAAAGAAGCAGGCCGCAGTCTCAAACGCCACCCAAAGCCTCACAAAAAGTGCAAAGGCCGACCGAGGGCCTATCTATAAAAGAGTCTAAGCAACAGCCCGTCGTGGCTCGGCCGCGCCGAGACAGGCCCGCTGTCAGTGAGCCGAACGATGTATTGTCCATACCACAAGAGATAGTAGAAAAGCTCAAGGCAGGGAGAATTGTGCGTCCCGAGAAGCTGGGCCGGACCACGAAGACAAAAAAAGGCGTGGGTGATTCGGCTTCGGCAAAGAAAGCCCAATCGGAGCAGGATTCTATCTTAGCCGGCAGGAGCGCATTTTTAGTTAAACAGGACGACCCCCGTTTTACACGGGGGCAAGCTTGCCCCTGCGAAAGCAGGGGGCTTGTATTTGTCCTCGATGCTTTTGGCCGAAATGTCCGGCCGGTATCGTTAAGGCTGCTGCCCTGCGAGGTACTGGAGCTGGCCGAGCAGAGGCAATCTGCTGTGCCCGAGCCGGTGCGGTTTAAGATAGCAGGGATTGTGACTAAATATAAAGGCGAAAACTATCTGCTGCTGCAGAAGGCAACCCGCATTTACAGCCACCAAAACTTCGACAGATAAAGGAGCCAACCGTGACCCACGAACTCGACCAAATCCTAATTTCTTCCTCACAGCCGGATTTCAAAAAGAGGTTGGATGGATTTCTCAACTCAAAGTTTGGATTGTCGCATTTCGGCATGGGTGCTCCTCATATCAAAAACAGACAAAAAGTCGAAGAGATTCTTGATAAAGTTGATAAAGACGAAGTAGTGGCAGAATACACAGAGACGTTTGACAAAGTTAAGCTAACACCTGGGCAATTTCGTATTCCTAAAGAAGATTTAGAAAAAGCCCATAAAGAACTTAAAAAAAATAATCCTATACTTTTAGTCTCGATTCAACAAGCGATTGAAAATGTAAGAAAATATCAGGAAGCAATCTACATAGGCAATTCCAAGCATCTGGGCATAAAGTACACGCTAATAAAATGGATTGGTATCTGTTTCAAGCTGCTGGGCATAAAGTACACGCCAATAAAACGGGTTGGTATCTGTTTCAAGCATACGGGCATAAAGTACACGCCAATAAAACGGATTGGTATATGTGTTCCGGGGGCATCGGCACCACTGCCTTCAACGGTGATAATGACGGCGGTACCCGCTCAGGTAGCGGGCGTAAAGGAAATTGTTATAGTTTCACCACCGAGATATAATGGCAGCATCCACCCAGTAACTTTAGCGGTTTGTCATGAACTGGGAGTTGATGAAGTCTATCGAGTCGGCGGTGCGCAGGCGGTAGCAGCATTAACCTTTGGAACTAAAAAAATTAAGCAGGTAGATAAAATTGTTGGGCCGGGTAACCAGTGGGTACAAACAGCGAAGCAATTGGTATTTGGGACAGTTGGTATTGATTCGATAGCGGGGCCAAGTGAAGTTTTGATAATCGCAAATGAAAAAGCCAATCCTGCTTGGGTAGCGGCGGATATGCTAAGCCAGGCAGAGCATGCACCTGGTAGTTCACTTCTATTCACAGATTCACAAAGACTAGCAGAAAATGTACTTGGGGAACTTAAGAAACAAGTAGAACAATTGGACCGCGCAAAAGAGACGATCGAGTGCCTAAAGGAATATGGAGGGATCGCCGTCTTCAAGACTATAGATGATGTGGTTTATGAGGCCAATGATTTTGCCGCTGAGCACCTGCAGATTCAGTGTGGAGAGCAGAGTAAAAAGGTCGCAAGTCTCATCAGAAATGCCGGCGCGATATTTATCGGTGATTACAGCCCCGTGGCGGTTGGGGATTATTGGGCAGGACCCAGTCACACGTTACCAACGGGACTAAGCGCAATGTTTTCCAGTGCGCTTACCAGCAATGATTTTGTAAAGTCAACGAGTATTATCGAATATGACAAAGAAAAATTAGCTGAAAGTGCGGAGGATATTATTCGGCTGGCTGAGGTTGAAGGCCTCGACGCCCACGCAAAAAGCATAAGAATCCGGCAGAAAGATTTATAAAAATAATGGCGCAGTGGATTCCCGCCCATTCGGCTTCGCTCAGGGCACGCTTTGCGCGGGAATGGCATTTTTTTTACACTTCCCAGTTGAATTTATCCTGATACCGCCAGTAGAACCGTCCCAAAAGATGAGCACCTATCAATACTAAATAGGTAACGATAGAACGAATGATAAAACTCCAAAGGCGCGATTCCTGCAATTCCGCGTAGAGCATACCGATTAACACAACCGGTGTAACAAACAATAAAACAAGCCCGCAGTATGGGTAAAACGTGCTGGATATTGAGCGAATGAGCAGACGAGGATTAAGACCGATAGCCGAGTCGAACATAACAACGGCCAACAATCCTATTGGAGAAAGGAAGACCGCATAGATTAGTAACAGCCAGAAAATGATGTCGGCCCTCTTAGCAAACAGCATATAAAAAACAAACGGCGTAAAGAAAACCGCCAGACAACCAATTACGTTCACCGTCTGCCAGAACATACCGGCCAAACCGGGAGTTGCACCTAATCCCTCAGGCGCTCGCACCCCCCCATCGGCACTATCGCGGACGCATTCAACGAAATACCAATATATGTAAAGGAAAATAACGATATTTATAACCATAGTGACAAGGCTGAAAAGACAAGAAAGCTGGATAGGAAGAATCGTCCCCAGAATATCGATTAACAGCGGTACTCCGATGAAAATCGCAAGACTCTTCAAGCCCGGTACGCTGAATGGATATAGAAATATGTCTATGAGCCACGGCAGCCTGCGTTCATCAAAGGGTTCGGTTTCCACCTGCGATTCTTCTTCAAGTTCCTGCTCGTATTCGGCAGCTTCCTCAGAGATGCCGGCTTGCTGGTTTTGAATTTTTTCCTTTTCTGTGATATTCAGAAGAGTTAAATCGTAGTCGGAATATTGGGAGGGGTTTTTTGTTTTGCCGGGACTGCTTTGACCTGTGGTGCCGGTGGACTTTATTTTTGGGATGGAGATTATGTAATAACATTTAGGGCATCTAATTTGTTTGCCTGCGTAGCTTTCGGAGACAGTGGATTTGTAGCCGCAGCTGTCACAGTAAAACCTGATAAAAGGGTCCGCCTCACCCACTTTCAATCCTGCCTGAATATTTTGCGGTTTTGCCGTATAAAAAAATATATTTAGTCCCCAGTTTCACTGGGGGTTATTTAGCTGGCCGGCAAAAATCATAATTGTCAGGATACTAATTTTTCTTTTATCAGCTCTGCGGCTTTTTTGAGGGAGTCGTTGATTTTTTTTGGATTTTTTCCGCCGGCCTGTGCCATTTGAGGCCGCCCTCCACCACCGCCATCAATTATCGGTGCAATTGCCTTGACGATGTCGCCGGCCTTTAGGCCCTTCTTAATGAGGTCATCAGTCATACCCGCCAGCAGTGTCGCCTTATCGTCCTCGCCGAAGCCCAGGACAATAGCGGCGGATTTTGCCTTCTTCTTGAGCATATCGACAGCTTCGCGGGCCTGCTCGATACGTGTGTTCTGCAGTCGGCCGATGATTATGGAGGTCTCGCCGATTTTTTCGCATTTTTGGAGAAGCTGTTTTGCCTCGGCCATAACGTCAGAGCCGGATGCCTTGGCGGCGGACCTGAGTTCTTTGGAGAGCTTTTTATTGTCCTTTATCAACTGGCCGACCCTGTCAACCAGCGCTTCGGAGGGGACCTTCAACATCGCTGAAAGCTCATCGACGATGTCGCTTGCTTTTTCGAGACAGGCGTTAAGGCCGGTGCCGGTAAGGGCGGTAATCCTGCGAACGCCGGCGGAGATGCTCTCTTCTTTGATTATCTTAAAGCCGCCTATTTGTCCCGTATTATCGCAGTGCGTCCCACCGCAGAATTCTCGCGAAAAAGCTTCTTCAAGCAGTCTTTCATTTGCTGCACCGATAGCCACTACCCGGACCTCATTTCCATACTTTTCGCCGAATAGTGCCATAGCCCCCAGTTTTTCCGCATCCGCCCTTGGCATCACCACACAGGTTAATGGCAGGTCGGAGGCGATTTTTTCTCTGACCAAATCCTCAACCTTTTTTAGCTCCTTGGTGGTTGGTGCTTTGGGATAGGTAAAGTCGAATCTCAAATAGTCCGGGCCAACGTAACTGCCCTGCTGGGCCGCTGATTTGCCGAGCACCTCCTGCAGTGCCCACTGGAGCAGGTGAGTGGCGGTGTGGTTTTTCTTTATTTCAGCTCGGTCTTTGCTGATGATTGCCTTTACATTTTCACCGACGCTGAATGAGCCTTCGACAACTTTGCCTTGATGGATGATACAATTGGCTATTTTTGCGGTGTCTTCGACTACAAATTTAGCGTTTTCCGATTTTATAATACCGCAGTCGCCGACCTGGCCGCCCGCCTCGGCGTAGAAGCAGGTTCTGTCAAGAATAATCCCAACCTCGGCGCCGGTCTCAATTTGGCCCTGGTTTTTGAAACTTCCATCGTCGAGCCAGCCGATTAGTTTGCTTTCGTAGCTGTCGGTATCGTATTTATGAGCATCTTCGGTTGCCGGCAGTTCGGTGTCAGCCAGCGTTACCACCAGGGAATCGTTTTTTTGTGCCGCCCTTGCCCGCTGCCTCTGCTGTTCCATTAATTCATTAAACTTAGCTGTATCGACCTTAAGGCTGCGCTCTTGGGCCATAAGCTCGGTCAAATCAAGCGGGAAGCCGTATGTATCATAGAGCCGGAAGGCATCTTCGCCGTTGATAATCTTCTTTATTGATTGTTGTGCCCGCTTGGCGGCGGTGTTGAAGATTTCGATGCCCCTGTCAAGCGTTCTGCCGAAGCCGGTCTCTTCGGATTCGATTACCGTTGAGACGTAGTCTGCTCTTTCGGTTATCTCGCCAAACGCATCACCCAGACAATCGACAACTACCGGCACGAGCTTGTAAATAAACGGCTCGTGCATTCCTAATTCTCTGCCGAACCTCGAAGCCCGGCGAAGTATTCGGCGAATCACGTACCCCCTGCCTTCGTTGGATGGAATCGCTCCATCGGTTATCGCGAAGACAAGTGAGCGAATATGGTCGGCTATTACCCTGAAAGCATTGTCGGTTTTGTTGCCGAGCTTCGATGTATATTTGTGGCCGGTGATGTCGCTGGTGCAATCGATAATGGGCATAAATAGATCGGTATCGTAGTTGCTCTTTTTGTTCTGCATTACTGCTACGATTCTTTCCAGGCCTGCACCGGTGTCAACGTATTTTGCTGAAAGCGGCACCAGTTCGCCGTCGCCCAGACGATTGAACTGTATGAAGACAAGGTTCCATAGCTCGATGTATCTTGCGCAGCCGGCGTTGACCTGGCACTTGTGGCCCGGGACATTTTTCATATCACACATTTCAGGGCCGAGGTCGATATGTATTTCACTGCACGGCCCACAGGGGCCGGTCTCGCCCATTTCCCAGAAGTTATCTTTTCTGCCGTAGGCAAGGACCTTCTCGGCGGGTATTGTGGTTACTTTGGTCCATAAGTTTGCGGCCTCTTCATCTTCAGGCAGCCCGTCGGCATAGTCGCCTCCAAAAACCGTCGCCCACAATCGGTCCGGCTCGATGCCCCAGACGTCTGTAAAAAGCTCCCAGGCCCATTGGATTGCTTCAGCCTTGAAGTAATCATCGAACGACCAGTTGCCCAGCATTTCAAAAAACGTGTGGTGGTAGGTGTCTTTGCCAACTTCCTCAAGGTCATTGTGTTTGCCGCTGACCCGCAGGCATTTTTGAGTGTTGGCCACGCGTGGGTACTGGGGGGGCGCCAAACCGATGAAAATATCCTTGAACTGGTTCATTCCCGCATTGGCAAAAAGCAGGCTCTCGTCACCGATGGGGACTATGGGTGAGCTGGGGACGAATTCGTGGTCTTTGCTTTTGAAAAAATCTATAAAGCCGTTTCTTATTTGCTTCGCACTTAACATAATGACATTCACATTTTACTTTTTGCTTTATAGTGCTCTGTTAACTCGTGGTTTGAGGGACTGTCATTCCGAGCGGAGCGCAGCGGAGTCGAGGAATCTATTTTTAATAGACCCCTCGGCTTCGCTCGGGGTGACATCCTACCATAAAACAGCTATCCATCCATACAACTGCCGCAAAACACTATTCAGCAAGGCCTTTGGCGACGAGGATTTTGTTTTTTAGCTCCTCGCACAAATCCTTGTTTTCGGTCAAGAAATTTTTAGCGTTTTCTCTGCCCTGGCCGAGTCGCATACTGCCGTAGTTCAGCCAGGCGCCGCTTTTTTCGACGACCTCACAGCCGGCGGCCAGGTCGAGTAAATCGCCCTCATAGCTGATTCCTCTGTCAAACATAATATCGAACTCCGCGTCGCGGAAGGGCGGTGCGATTTTGTTCTTTACCACCCTGGCCCTGACCCTGGAGCCGATGGCGCCGGTGCCGTCCTTTATGGTTGATATTCGTCTCAGGTCGATTCGGACGGAGGTGTAAAATTTCAGCGCCCTTCCGCCGGGTGTGGTTTCCGGGTTGCCGAACATAACGCCGATTTTCATGCGGATTTGATTTATGAAGATAAGGGCGGTTTTGCTCTTGCCAATGATACTGGTAAGCTTTCGCATCGCCTGGCTCATTAACCTTGCCTGCCGTCCCACGTGCACGTCGCCCATATCGCCTTCAATTTCTGCCTTCGGTGTCAGTGCGGCGACCGAGTCAATAACTATGACGTCGATGGAATTGGAGCTTATCAGCATCTCGGTGATGTTAAGTGCCTGCTCGCCGGTGTCGGGCTGGCTGACTAACAGACTGCTGACATCGACACCGAGTCTTTTGGCCCAGGTCGTATCCAGGGCGTGTTCGGCATCGATGAACGCCGCCACGCCGCCTGCCCGCTGGGCGTTGGCAATAACGTGAAGTGCCAGGGTCGTTTTGCCGGACGACTCCGGGCCGAACAATTCGGCAACCCTGCCGCGCGGGATGCCCGCACCGCCGAGGGCTAAATCCAGTGACAATGAGCCGGTGGGTATGCCCTCAATCCTGGCGTATAGGTGCTCGTCCATTTGCATAATAGCGCCCTGGCCGTATTGCTTTTCTATCTGTGCGATTACACGCTGCAGAGCGGTTTCCTTGCCGCTCGCTGCGGGCTTCAAACGCTCTATCTTGCCTTTGGATGCCGCTTTTGATGTTGTCTTTGCCATTGTACCTTTCTCCAAACATTAAAACTAAAAACTTAAAGTTATAAAACTAAAAACCATAATTCAAAATTCAAAACTTGTTTTTACCCTTCAAGGTCAATCGGTTTTAGGTTTTGAATTTTGGTTTTGCACTTTGAGTTTTAACTTTTTAGCTTAACTTGTAATTTCCCAGCACGGTATAAGCAGGGCCTTTCGGCATTAGCTGGCTTTGATATACCGAGACCGAATCAGCCCAGATGGTTCCGAGCTTAAAATCCTTGTATTCTTCGGTCACTTGCGCCAGTTTAACACCTGCCTTTGAGTTTCTCACCCTGCAGAGGGTCAGATGGCCTGAAAACCTTCTTGTTTCCTTGGGCCAGCCGGCCAAGGAAAGCTGCTGCTCAAGGTCGCTTTGTAATTGTAGCATATTTTCGCATCCCTGTCCTGTGCCAACCCATAAAACTCTGGCGCTTCTGCCGCCGAAATAACCGACCGTTTCTACATCCAGCTCGAAGCTCTCGTGTCGGCCCGCGACCTCTTTGGTTATGTTACAGACATCGACGACCTGCTCATCCTTAATCTCGCCTAAGAATTTCAATGTCAGATGCATCCTATCAGGATTCACCCATTTGGCATCACTTCTTTTAATATCAACTTTGCTCTGCAGCTCCCTTTGCAGGCTGCCTAAGGCCTTTCTGATTTGCTCGTCGATATCTATTGCTATAAATACTCGCATTTTGTAAATCCGAAACTCGAATATCGAATGTTGAGTATTGAATAGCGAACTTCTAAATTCGACATTCTTTGTTCGATATTCACTATTCGCTCCTTTTAACTTTAGGCACTTTACATTTTAGGCACTTTAGCTCACTTAATATCGTTCCGTATTTCGATATTTTAAAATTTTGTCAGCTTTCGCAGAGTTTCAAATCTGCTGTCAATATCATACCTGTCTATGGAATTTAATCCGTTCAGCGAAAAATCGGCAATGGTAAATGAGGCGACCACTGTGCCGTAGGCGGCCGCTGCCTTCAACGTCTCAAAATCTGTTTTGCCGTTTTGTGCAAGATAGCCCATAAATCCGCCTGCGAAGCTGTCGCCGGCGCCTGTCGGGTCTTTGACCTCGGCGGCTGGATAGGCCGGCAGAATAAATTTTTCGCCGCCGGCACTGCACATTATCGAGCCGGATTCACCTTTTTTGATAACAACGACACTCGGTCCCATATCCAGGATTTTTTCTCCTGCTCTTATCAGGTTGCCGTCAGCCGCCAACATCCTTGCTTCGTCTTCGTTGATTATCAGGCAGTCGGTTTTTTCCAACAGCGATTTTAAGTCATTGAGGTGGCCTTCAATCCAGCAGCTCATCGTATCAGCCGCTACGAAGGCCGGTCTCTGTACTTGTTCGAGCAATTGGTGCTGAAGTCTGGGTGCTGTGTTTGCGAGAAATACGAACTTGCTGTCCCTGAACGAATCAGGCACGATTGGAGGTGCTTCGGCAAGGACATTTAATTCCAGGCGGTCCGTTGTCCTGTTGTCCATATTTTCGTGATAGGTGCCGGCCCAGCGAAAGGTTTTGCTCTGCGGTCTTACTTCCAGGCCCGCCAGGTCAATGTCTCTGCCGGCGAAAACCTCGGCCAAATCAAAGGGGCAGTCCGGGCCGATAACGCCTACAAGCCGGACCGGCGTAAAGAAACTCGCTGCCATACTAAAATATACCGCCGCCCCGCCGAGACAGTTCTCGCTTACACCATAAGGCGTCTTAACTGTATCAATTGCCACCGAGCCGGTTACTAATAATGACATTCCTATTTTTTTCTCCTTCAGTTTTCCTCTGCGAATTTTTTCAGGATAGTATCTATTCTGGTCAGGGTGTCTTCTTTGCCTAACATTTGAACTGACTCGAAGATAGGCAGGCTGACCGTGGTTCCGCAAATGGCTACGCGCAGCGGCTGAGCGATATTACCTAAGCCGACCTGTTTTTCCTCTGCTAAACAGCGCAGCATATCTTCAATCGCCTGCTCTGTAAATTGCTCCATCGCAGCGAGTTTGTCGCGGACGATTGTTAGGACAGCTAAGCCGTTGTTTTTCAACAGAACCTTCTTAACCGCTTTTTTGTCATATTCAATTTCGTTATTGTCCAAAAAGAGAAATCTGCTTTTGCGATCGATATCAGCTAAGGTCCGCGCACCTTCGCAGAGCTTTAAGATTTTTGAAAGAAGCTCATCTTCTGCTGAATTTACCGGAGAGTTGACGGTTTTCAAGTAAGCTCTGAGATGTTGTAAGAGTTTTTCCGGTGGTGTCATCTTTATATGTTCTGTGTTGAAAGCAAGAAGTTTCTTGCGGTCGAACAGGCTATTGGCCTTGGTCAAACGTGAAAGGTCGAAGCTCTCGATTAATTCGTTAACGCACATAATCTCGCGATTATCGCCGGGGTTCCAGCCCAAAAGAGCAAGAAAATTGACCATCGTTTCAGGCAGATAGCCGCTTTTGAAGAAATCGACGATATTAATTTCCGGCAGGGCAGCGCCGAGGTATTCGGCCATCGCATCAATAGCGGGCATATCGGGCGTGCTCTTGGCCTTAATAAAGGAATCGAGCTGTTCAGGAGTAATGTCGGCGACCTCAGCGAGTTTTGCCGGGTTGATTTCCTGCGTGGCTTTGATGGCTGTTCGGAGGGCCTTTGGACGCTCGCGCTTGGAAAGTTTTCCACCAGCGTCGCTGACGGTAACGGACATATGGGCATACTTCGGCAGCGGAGTATCGCTGAATAAAGCCCGCCATAATGCCTGCTGGCCCGGCGTGTTCATCAGATGTTCCTGACCGCGAATGACGTGGGTAATCTTCATCAGATAGTCATCGACCACACAGGCAAAATTATACGTTGGGAAGCCGTCGCTTTTTTGAATGATAAAGTCGCCTATTTCACCCGCTGCGAATGTAATCTCGCCGCGGACCATATCTGCAACCACCAGAGGCACATCCTGCGGCACGGCAAAGCGGACCGTTACGTCTCGGCCCTGAGCTTTGGCCTTTTCAACATCGCTTTCGTTTGGGAACTCTTTGGGGCGGGAATAAGAAAAGGACTTTTTTTGAGATTCAGCTTCTTTGCGAAGCGCATCAAGCTCTTCGGTGGTATCGAAGCAGTAATAGGCCTTTTGTTCATCGAGCAGTTTCTTTACGTGTTTATCGTAGATGTCCATTCGCTGAGATTGCAGGTACGGCCTGTTAGGCCCGCCGACTTCGGGGCCTTCGTCCCACTGGATTCCGAGCCATCGCAGGTCGTCCATAACCTGCTGTGTGGCGGTAGGGGTGTTGCGTTTCTGGTCCGTATCTTCGATGCGGAGAATAAATGTTCCGCCCGTTCGCCTGGCCCAGAGCCAGTTAAAAAGGGCTGTGCGCGCTCCGCCCACGTGCAGATAGCCGGTTGGCGACGGTGCAAAACGTGTTACGGCTTTCTCAGACATATTTTATGGTTCCTCATCAGTTATGAGAACATGTGAAAACAGTTAGGTTAAGCTACACCGCTGCCATTGTCAAGTGTGAGATGTTGAGGTTAGCAGATTTGTATCTCCGGAGAAGCAAATTGATAAATACAGCTTCTGAAATACTTACATATTGATTCCTGCTGTTTAGGGAAGAAGGGAGAATACATGTTTCAATAGATTTCTCGACTCCACTTCGTTCCGCTCGAAATGACGTTGGGTCATTTGCTCGAAATGAAACCGCCACCCCGAGCGCAGCCAAGAGATCAGACTGTCACCCCGAGCGCAGCCAAGAGATCAGACTGTCACCCCGAGCGCAGTCGAGGGGTCTGTTTAAAATTACTCCGCGAAGCGGTTCATTATAAATGGGGTATCAGTCAAACCAGTCCTGACTCAGGTCATTCCATTCCGGGTTTAGTGAGTCGATAAGTGTAACCTTTTTTTCACGCCTCCACGTTTTGATTTGTTTCTCCCTACGAATTGCTGAGGTAGGATCTCTTATCGTCTCGAAATATAGCAATCGGTTGATATTATATTTATCCGTAAAGCCGGGAATTAAATGATTTTTGTGTTCGTAGACTCTTTTCTTGAGATTGCTGGTTACACCAACGTATAGCGTACCGGATTTACTTGCCATAATATAGACGTAAAATGTTTTCACAGTGCTATTTTAGCGAGGGTGAAGTGTTGGTGGAAGTCTAATCAGAAAATCAATAGATTTCTCGACTCCACTTCGTTCCGCTCGAAATGACATGTTGTCACCCCGAGCGCCGCCGAGACGTCCCACCGTCACCCCGAGCGCAGTCGAGACGTCCCACCGTCACCCCGAGCGCAGTCGAGGGGTCTATTTAAAATATTTCGCGAAGCGATTCCTTAATATGACGGCCAAAAAACCTCCAGCTTGACGGTTGTATCAACTCCACCTATAATGCGCCAAAACTTATGTTACTATGCCTATAAGCTTATCGCCGTTAACCAAAAACCGAGGTGGAAGTTTGCCAAAATGACGAACACCAAGCAGAATAATAACAACAGTGAAAAGGAAAGGCTGGATTTTATTCGGCAGATTGTGGCAGAAGACCTAAAGACCAATAAATGGGACGGGCGGGTTGTAACGCGATTTCCGCCGGAGCCGAATGGGTATCTGCATATCGGGCACGCTAAGAGTATCTGTCTGAATTTTGGTATCGCAGCGGAATTCGCGGGCCAGTGCCATCTGCGGTTCGACGATACCAATCCGACCAAAGAAGAGCAGGAATATATAGATTCAATCATAGAAGACGTTCGCTGGTTAGGCTGGGACTGGGAGGGGCATCTGTATTACGCCTCGGACTACTTTGAGCAAATGTACGAATATGCTGTGCAGCTTATAAAAAAAGGCAAAGCATACATCTGCGACCTGACGGCTGAGCAAACGAGAGCCTATCGCGGCACACTGACTGAGCCGGGAAAAGATAGTCCGTATCGCGACCGTTCTGTCGAGGAAAATCTCGACCTGTTTGGGCGGATGAAGTCGGGCGAATTTGCGGACGGCTCGCGCACGCTGCGGGCAAAAATCGACATGTCAGCCCCCAACCTTAACATGCGTGACCCTGTTATGTATCGAATTCTGCACGCAGCGCATCCCCGCACGGGTGATAAGTGGTGTATCTATCCGATGTATGACTGGGCCCACGGGCTTGAGGATTCCATCGAAAGAATCACGCATTCTATCTGTACGCTGGAATTTGAGAACCATCGCCCGCTGTACGAATGGTTCCTTGACCAGTTGGATGCTTATCATCCCCAGCAGATAGAGTTTGCCCGGCTCAATCTGACCTACACCGTGATGAGCAAGCGAAAGCTGCTGCAATTAGTGCAGCAAGGTCATGTGGAAGGCTGGGACGACCCGCGAATGCCGACCATCTGCGGCCTGCGGAGGCGAGGCTGCTCACCAAAGGCCATTCGAGAATTTTGCAGGCGGATAGGAGTCAACAAATTCAACAGCACTGTCGATATCGCACTATTAGAGCACTGCCTGCGGGAAGATTTGAACAAGACCTCGCCGCGCGTAATGGCTGTGCTTCGGCCGCTCAGGGTGGTCATCGACAACTATCCGCAAGACCAGGTCGAGGAGCTTGAGGCCATCAATAATCCCGAAGACCCAAACGCCGGGGTGCGGAAGGTTCCGTTCTCACGAGAGCTGTACATCGAGCGGGATGATTTTATGGCCGAGCCGCCGAAGAAGTTCTACCGCTTAGCACCCGGCCGGGAGGTTCGACTGCGATATGCGTATTTTGTTACCTGCACGGATGTAATTAAGGATGAAAGCGGCAATATTGTCGAGCTGCACTGCACTTATGACCCGGCCACGCGCGGCGGTGACGCTCCGGACGGGCGTAAGGTCAAGTCAACGCTGCACTGGGTTTCAGCCGGCCACGCGCTCGAAGCCCAGGTGCGATTGTATGACCATTTGTTCACAGAGGAAAATCCGGATGATACAGCCGAGGGTGAGGACTTCAAATCCAACCTGAACCCGAACTCGCGCCAGATTCTGGCGTCCTGCCGCATCGAGCCGTCACTTGCCGACGCAAAGCCGCTAAGTCGATACCAGTTCGAGAGGTTAGGCTATTTCTGCGTTGACCCTGATAGTGCAGACGGGAAGCTGGTATTCAATCGCACGGTATCACTGCGTGACCCCTGGGCCAAGATACAGAAAGCCCAGAAGAAAAAGTAGGTAGTTGACAGCGGGTGGCAGCCTCAAGCGCAGTCCCTTGGGGACACCTTACGCAGCTGGGGGATGGCTGAGGATTGTTAGCTAGTACTCTATGACAGTTGATTTTGTGAGTTGTCATTCCCGCGAAAGCGGGAATCCAGTTTGTTAATTGGCTGAATTCCGCATCAAACGGGAACAACCTCTATCAACAAATTAAAATGTCGTAAGGTACTAGTGCCGTTTC
>JBDRTM010000208.1:0-2375 GCA_043824065.1 Planctomycetota bacterium
GTTATGAGTGTACTGAAAAAACTCTTTTACCGCGGAGAACGCGAAGAACGCAGAGAAAAACTTCAAACCAGGTTTTAAGAATTCGTACTAAAATTTGAGCAAAGATTAGAAATCTTTAACTAATTATTTAAAAATCTCAGCGATCTCCGCGTGCTCTGCGGTGAAATAACCTTTTTTCAGTGGACTCAAACTAAGTTATTAATCTCGCAATTCCATTGCTTGTGCCTGGGCAGGGTCTACCTTGATGCCAGGCCCCATGGTGGTGCTCAACGTGACTCGCCGGATATAAATGCCTTTAGCAGCTGCCGGGCGAGCCTTCCTGATCGCTTCCATCAATACGGCCATATTATCGTAAAGTTTGGCAAGCTCGAAAGAGACCTTGCCAATGGGAATGTGAAGATTGGCAGTCTTGTCGACGCGGAATTCTACCCGGCCGGCTTTAGCTTCTTTGATTACGCGAGGCAGGTCCTCGTCAGGAACCACTGTGCCGGCCTTGGGGTTGGGCATAAGCCCTCGGGGGCCAAGAATCCGCCCCAAACGTCCGACCTTGCCCATCATATCCGGGGTGGCTACTGCGATATCGAAGTCAGTCCAACCGTCCTGGATTTGCTTGATAATTTCATCGTCATCAGCCACATAGTCGGCGCCAGCCTCGCGGGCTAGAGATGCGCCTTCAGCCTGTGCGAAAACCAGCACTCTGACGGTCTTACCCAAGCCGTGGGGCAAGACAACCACGTCTCGCACCAACTGGTCTGCATGGCGAGGGTCGACGCCTAGGCGGATATGTAACTCAACGGTGGAATCGAATTTTGTACAGGATGTTTCCTGGGTTAATGTAAGGGCGTCATCAGGCGCGTACAACTTTATCCTGTCGATTTTGGCTACAGCTTCTCGGTATTTCTTTCCGTGTTTAGGCATTGCGTACTCCTTGGTGGTACAAACGGACAATCCAGGTGTCCTCCCACGGGGTTTTAGTCTACAACCACGATGCCCATGTTACGGGCAGTGCCTTCGATCTGACGCATAGCGCCTTCGATGTCGATGGCATTGAGATCTTTCATCTTGATTTCGGCGATCTCACGAACCTGGTCGCGTGTGACCTTGCCGACCTTTTCACGATTCGGCTCAGAGGAACCTTTCTCGACGCCGGCTGCCTTCTTCAACAAAACGGCGGCTGGGGAGCTTTTGAGGATGAACTTGAACGAGCCGTCAGTGAAGATGCTGATCTCTGCCGGAATAATATCGCCCATGCGACTTTGGGTACGGGCGTTGTATTCCTTGCAAAACTGCATAAGATTGATCCCATGTGATGCTAGAGCAGGGCCAATGGGGGGCGCAGGATTCGCCCTACCGGCTGCGATCTGCAGACGAACAACTGCTTTTAGTTTCTTTGCCATTTTTCTCTCCTTGGTGGTTTTAGCGGATGAGGTTACATCCTCCCACGAGGGGTTGCTAAGCCTTTTCTACTTGTAAAAAATCTAATTCGACCGGGGTCTCCCGGCCAAAAAAATTCACCATTACGCGAACTTTGGCACGTTCCACATCTATTTCAGCCACTGTGCCGCGGAAATCATTGAAGGGGCCATCCACAACGCGGACCCGCTCACCAACTCGGAAAGTAACTCTAATGCGTGGAGCGTCCGCTTCCATCCGTTTGATAATAAGGGCAACTTCTTCGGGACGCAGGGGGATAGGCTGGTTGCCCATGCCCACAAATCCAGTCACGCCAGGGGTATTCCGCACTATGTACCAGGATTCTTCCTCCAGTACCATATTGACCAGAATGTATCCCGGGAATACTCTGCGTTCGACGACCCGGCGTTTCCCTTCCTTGACTTCAATTTCCTCTTCTGTTGGAACCACTACATCAAATATCTGGTCTTTCATTCCCATCGTTTCGATGCGTTGTTCTAGATTGTGGCGTACTTTGTTCTCATAACCGGAATAACAATGTACAACATACCAGGCACGGTCATCGTTCTCGGCCTGATCAAATTCGGGAGCGAGTGCTGCATCATCCTGATGTTGTCCGGCTTCAGGATTTTTTGATGCACTCTCGTCCACGATGGGTGCTTCTATTAATTGTACTTCCGGGTCAAACTTGTCCATGTCGTCTTTCACTTCTTTGACGAACCACAATCAAATTCAGAACTACTTAATGCAACTTTCTGGGTCTCTGGGACACTTCGTGCCGTGGAAGGAGGCAGGGGTGGGGCCTCACTCCGGAAAATCCCACAGAGCCAACTTTTCTCAACTCCCCAGGATTATTGCAAACATGCGGGAAAAGAGAGCATCCATAATGCCGAGAAAAGCGCTCATTCCAAAAGTAACAACGAGAACAACCTTAGTCAAGTTGATGGCTTCCTGGCGAGTAG
>JBDRTM010000209.1:0-3782 GCA_043824065.1 Planctomycetota bacterium
ACTTTGTCTTATTCCGCGAAATCAGCGATGGGTGGCAGCCTCAAGCGCAGATTGGGGATGGCTTGCTGATTTATGTTCATTCGTTTCCCAACCTTATCACCGGCCGGAGCATGAAAAAGCTCGTAGTCATTTGACTATCCGTTTGAAAATTCGCGAGGGGTAGCAGCCACTGAGCGAACGCAGTAAGCGAAGTGGATGGTAGTTCTCGTAAAACAATAACCGGATTTATTGGGGACGTTTACCGATTTCCGAATATGTTGGCGGAGAATAAAAATCCTACGGCTTACGGGACTGATGGAGAATACAGGACACAGCAGCCTGTCCTGAGCCTGCCGAAGGGACGAAATTCGAACATCGAGTATCCAGCATCCAGCACCCAGCATCCAGAATCCCGCATCAAGAATCAAGAATCCAGAATCGAGCATCCAGCATCGAGAATCCAACTTTAGCTCACTTTAGGCACTTTAGTTCACTTTAGCTCACTCCTCACTAACGAGCAGCCAGCATCCAGTGGGGAGTCTCGGAGATTTTTCTGGATTTCACTCGAAATCTAATCTGTTTTATGGTATAATGTTTATTTATAGTGTTTTCGATTGAAAATTCCTGTTTGTGCGCGGGTAAGTAGCTTTACAATAATAGTTTATGATTTTACTCGCGGGAATTTACTACCCTGAAGGGTATAACTATGGATAGTTCATTGTTCATAGACAACATCGAAGATCCCGATCCATCGGGAGATAACAGACATTAGACATTAGACATTAGACATCTGACATCTGACTTCAGACTTCTGACTTCAGATAACAGACATCAGGGGGTTCCTAATGGCCATCATCTCACAGAACGCCATCAAACCCGGCTTTTTTGTCACATCAGGCCGAAATAGCGGAGAAATAGAGAGTGAGTTTTACTATCAATTATGCAAAACAAACCCAATTTCCGAAAGGCCAAAATGAACGCAAACGCTTTTTCACAAAAGGATTATGAGAATAAAACCACCCTCAGGCCCCAAAAAAACAAACCCAATCAAAGCCAATTTCTGTACCATTGGCTCCGTTTATTGTTTATAATTCCAGAGTTGTACAAGAAAGGCCGATACATAAATTCGTCGCTCCTCGCCCATGAATCACGAGTCGAATGACGAGATACGAGATACCAGACACGAGATACGAGAATATGACTGATACGGCTTATCAGAAGTGTATTAATCCGGATTGCGGGGCCGAGTTCGACTGCGCCCAGGCGATGTTTAAGTGCCCCCAATGCGGTGAGTTGCTGGATATACGCTATAACTGGGACAAAATTGAGGTTCCCGGTAAATTAAGCGAATTTGCCAAGCGCTGGGCAACCAGGGATAATCCGCTGGATTTTTCCGGTGTCTGGCGATTCCGCGAGTTGTTGAGCTTCTGTGAAGATAAATATAAGGTAACCATCGGCGAAGGGCAGACTATCCTGCAGCAGAACGATACTGTGGCTGAATATGTCGATGTAAAGCCAGGGCGTCTGTTTCTGCAATATGAAGGGCTGAATCCTTCCGGCTCGTTCAAAGATAATGGTATGGCGGCGGCGTTCAGCCACGCAAAAATGGTCGGGGCAGCTTCGAGCGCGTGCGCATCGACAGGCAATACCTCAGCATCGGTGGCTTTGTATGCACATAGCTGCGGTGTGAAATGCACGGTGTTTATCGGCTCCGGTCGAATCGCTTTCGGCAAACTCAGCCAGGCGATGGATTACGGCGCGCAGACGATTCAGATACGCGGTGATTTCGATGACTGTATGCGCCAGGTTCAGGATGTCTGCACAAAGCTGGGACTGTACCTGCTCAATTCGCTAAATCCATTCCGACTCGAAGGGCAAAAGGCCATAATGTATCGCATCATTGAAGGCTTAGGATGGGAGATGCCGGACTGGATTGTGGTGCCCGGCGGAAATTTAGGTAATTCCAGTGCCTTTGGCAAGGCCTTTTACGAATTGAAGCAACTCGGCTTGATTAAGCAAATACCACGAATGGCGATTATTAACGCCACCGGCGCCGATACATTGACCGACTTAGTTAATAACAAAAAGCTGACCTGGAATGACGGTAAGGTTGACCAGAAAATCATTGACGAATATTACGCCGATTTGACGGCTCGCAACTTTTCGCCGCATACCTGTGCTTCGGCGATAGAGATATCGCAGCCGGTCAATCTGAAAAAATGCCTTCGGTCGATTGATATATGTAACGGCGTCGTGCGTGCGGTCCCGGATGAAGAGATTGTCGATGCGAAAGCGATTATCGGCAAATACGGATTGGGCTGTGAGCCGGCTTCGGCGGCGACAATAGCCGGCTTAAGGCACCTTAGAGCTGAGGGTGTAATTAATGGCGATGAACGGATTGCGTGCGTTTTGACAGGCCATCCGCTAAAAGATCCCAACGTAACGGTCAACTACCACAAAGAAAAACAGGGCCAATTCAGCAATAGGCCCATAGAGGCACCGAACGACCTCGATGCGATTATAAAGCTGATAAAAAATTAGATAGCCTTTGTAGGGTGGGGTTTACCCCACCAACATCTCTTTCAATACGAACCCGATAGAAATGGTGGGGCAAGCCCCACCCTACGGAACTGATAAAAAATTAGCAGATTGAAAGAACTAAGGACTCTATACTGCTGTATTGCGCAAGCCGGTAATGATAAAGCCGATGGTAAGGGCTAAGGAGCCAATTGCGTGTAAAAGGACTGTGATTTGGCTGGCGCGGTATTGGCCGGGCTTGACTAAGTCTTTTTTATTTGCAGATTTTATTGCGAGCGCTGCGATTGGCAGTGTAAATAGATAAAACAATCCCGCAAAGAACATTGAAGGGTAAATCAACATAGTTGCCGCAATAATAAAACTCCCAATCAGTGCAGTTCTGTAAATCCACACTGAAGTCGGCACGCCGAAATGAACGACAAGTGTTTTCTTGTTTACCGCGGCGTCGGCAGCAACATCGGGAAATTCATTAATTAAAATCACTAAAAAAATCAGTATGGCGACGATGACAGCAGGCAAAAGGGGGATAGTATCAATCGTTTCTGTCTGCAAATAGTACGAGGCATATACTGGAAACAGGCCGAACAGCAGGGCAATGATAAACTCTCCGATATAACGGTATCCAAGCTTGATTGGCGGAGCGGTATAGAAGAAACCGCCGAGCAATCCGATAATGCCGAGAATTAAAATAAAGACGCTCTTTGTTATCAGGACAATGACCATTCCGATTGCCGAACCTGCCGCCAAAGCGGTCAGGGCGGCGAGCAGAACTGCTTTGGGCGAAAGAATGCCCTGTTGAATGTAACGGCTTCCACCTGAAAATGACGTTGGATTTTTATTGACCCAGTCATTTCCGGAGATATGGTCGAAGTAATCATTGGCCAAATTGGCACCGGCTTGCAGGGCCATTATCGCCGGCAGGGCCAGGATAAATAACCCGAGGTTAAAAGAGCCGGTAGTTGCGTAAGCGAGAAAAGAGCCAACCAGGATGGGGGCTGCACTTGCAACGAGGAACTTTGGCCGACAGGCACGAAAAAGAGTAATCAAATTTGAATTTTCAGAACGAGATTTCATAGGTCGTTAGTATTTTATACAGATTATCAAAATTGAGAACTAAAATATTTAAAATTGGGGGAGAATTGGGTTTGATTGGGTTTGTTTTTTTGGGCCTGATGGTGGTTTCATTTTCATATTCCTTTATAACATATAAGTTTACGTTCATTTTGGGCTTTTCGGAAATTGGGTTTGAATTGGGTTTGTTTTTT
>JBDRTM010000210.1:0-6502 GCA_043824065.1 Planctomycetota bacterium
AGAGATATTTATGTTGTACCAGCTCCGCTCGCGTTTAAACTGCTCCAGTTCAAAAAAGAGCGCGTCATAATCCAACAGTGCCAGATGCTGTTCGCGAAACGAGACCTTGTCTTTCTGGGTTGCTCGTGCTGTCCCGCGAGACCTCACCGCCTGAATGCGCGGATACCAGTCTGCAACGATGGTGTTATGCGTCAGATAATCCGGGAGGTCGCCAACAGTCGGGACCGGGGCGTCCCTTTTGAAATCATATTCCCTGCCGTCGGAAGCCTTACGTTTTGGGCGCAGAATCTTGAGTTTCTTCCCGAAGTCATAAGTAACGTTCAGCGGTATGGTAATGATCTTACGGCGTTCGTTGCCCGGAAGGCCTTCCTCCTTCAGAAATTCGCGAAACTTCTCCATAAAATCCGCTTCAATGCCGAACACATTCAGCGTCTCAAGCTCTTCAATGAATGCCGGGCGGAACGGAGCGTGAGAATGGCCGCTGCGCTTGAGGCTCCACTCATAACCCTTCAGGCGGACACCACGCCCAAACAACTGGATAATTTGGGAACCTTCAGAGCGTCCGACATGCATCAGGCCCATCGTACTGACCCGCCAGCAATCCCAGCCTTCTACGAATTTTTTCGAGCCGATCAGCAGATTGATCGGCGAAGTTGAAGCCTTCACTGACGCGAACGTGGCTTCGTTAAAATCACTGTCCTCCACGATCAGACGAATGCCGTTTTGAACGCCAACTTCAGCCACATGATCACACAGACTTTTGGCGTCGCCGACATTAATCAGGCCGAAAGGAATCCCCGATGTTCCAACCCGCAGCGCCACTTCACCTGACTCGCCCTTGATACGATCCAGCGAAAGGTTTCCGCCGGCAGGATTGTTAAACAGGCGGGAAAGGATATCCCGATAGAGTTTTCTGGCAAGATCCCCCTGCTCCTGATTTTCCTGATTTCCGAAGCTGGAAGTTCCGGCCGCCCTGACCAGATAGCTGAATGCCCCGGCGAAAATATCGTTACCGTCCTTGTCCAGCAATCCGGTATCCTGTCCCCTGCCGGTCAAAATCTCGCCTATCCTGCGTATAGCGGCATGGCGGTTGTCCAGAAAGTCGGCAATAAACTGGATGATCATAGCTACGTCAGTAGCCACAATCTGCTCATCCTTGCTCATTTTTCCGGAGGACACAGTACTGCCGACAAAGACCCACAAAGGTTTCTCCATGTTAAACGGCTCAAAATCCCCAGCCTTTTCTTCGTAGATCCGAAGCTGCTGGTAGAACTTAAGCAGGCACGCGGTCATGTAAACCAACCGGGTTTCTTCAAACGATTCAGGCAGGTTAAGGATCTGATAATCCTTACCGAATCCGTCTTCGTAAAACCATCGGTAGGAATAGTCGAAGAAGATTGTTTTGGCGTAGCTGTTCTCAAAGTCAGAATTGCCGGAAGCCTGCACAGCCTGTTCAAAAGTGGCCGAGTATTCAATGGTAAAACCCTTGGCACAGAGGTCACTACGCCGCGTAAACCATACACCTTCATCCTTGCCGCTCATGCCCCGGTGGCCTTCATCCACCAGCAGCAGGTTCTGGTCTCCCAGGCTTCGGGTGGCAATGGTGTTGGGCCCTTCCTGGTCGGCCAGTTTAGTGATTTCCAGGACATCTACTCTGGTCAATCCTTGAGCCTCAGTGAACAGGGTATGCCCTTCTTTGGCAAAATCGGCAGCCGGAATATCGCTCTCCCTGAACTCGGCAATATGCTGCTGGGAGAGCCTCTCATTAGGTGTAAGGAGAATAACCCGCGACAGGTCCTTATCTTTGCCGTGTTTCCTGGCATAGTGACGGAACTGCAGCAGGTTGACGTGCATCAGCAAGGTCTTGCCGCTGCCAGTGGCATTCTGCAGGCACAGCTTGTTGAGATCGTCCTCACTATAAGGTGGGACATCGGCAAAATCTACCCAGTGCTGATTGAATCGCTCTACAAAGGCATTGAGATCCTTTAGCAATCCCTCGCGGTTGCCAAAGAAGCGATCCAGATAAATCTCAACGAATAAAAGTGTCAGCCACTGGTAATATTTCCAGACCACCGGACGACGACGTTTTTCGTTGATGGCCTGGGTATGACGGACAATGTTCTCTTCGTAAAGCAGTATCTGCGCTTTACTCAATGCGCAGGAATCATTAAAGAACAGATTGCTGTTCACCAGGTTGTAATAGAACCTATGAATGTTGTCAGCGTCCAGTCCTTCCAATTGCGGATCGCGAATAGGCTCGGCCAGTTTATGGAATGGCCGAACGCTTTTTTCGTTCACCTTATGCTCTGCCAGCGGGTCAATGCCGAACAGGCTGATAAGCCACTGGTTGAGGAGCAGCTTATTCCGGAAAGAATGCGGCCTGGGGCCTCTGGACCTACGCTTTGCCATGCCTGCCCTCTTTCTTCCTGGAGGCTTCGATCTGTTTCACCACCTTGTCAAAATCGCTTTCAAACAACCGATCCTGCACAATGCGATATTTCTCAAACTCACTCTCGGCATGTGCTTTGGCCATTTCCGTTGATACTCTGCCGCTGTCCCGCAAAATATCCCTTTCGGCAAATTCCAAAAAACCATCCAGCCGCTTCGCCCAATCCTCCATGGTCATGGGAATTTTTCGTAATGCACGTTCTTCAGCCAATTCCAGGTAGGCATTGACGATGCGCCCCAACGCCTCCAGTTCTTCCTTTGACAAATAATTCTTTGCGATGGAAACATCGGTTTTGAGGATTTTTCCATTCGGAGCCTTTTCCCAGGCAGTCAGCCCCATGTTGGTTTTGGCGCCGTCAGCTCGTTGTATAATCAACTCCGCCGCGGTATTGCCGTGAATAGCGAAATGCAGCTTGTTCTGCACCTTGGCAAAGAATGCCTTGGTGGTCGGAGCATCAGAATTGTAGTCCACGCTGGTGGTATAAATGTCGGTGATCTTCTGGTAAAATCTGCGCTCGCTCAGGCGAATTTCGCGGATTTCTTCAAGCAATCGTTCGAAATAGTCTTCGCCAAGGAAGGAACCGTTTTCCAATCTCTGCTTGTCCAGCACATAGCCCTTGATGGCGAATTCCCTCAAGACCTGCGTTGCCCATTGACGGAATTGAGTGGCGCGCAGCGAATTAACGCGATAGCCCACCGAGATAATGGCGTCCAGGTTGTAAAAATCCACCTTACGGGAAACCTGTCGATCGCCTTCGTTTTGAACTATCCGGAATTTCCGGATAGTTGCCTCCGGCGTCAGCTCCTGCTGGTCATAGATATTCTTTAAATGCTCATTAACCGTTCGCACATCGACGTTGAACAGCGTGGCCATCAGTTTTTGCGAAAGCCAGATTGTTTCATCCTCATACCGCGCTTCAATGCTCTGTTCTCCAGCCTGACTGGTGAATATGAGAAATTCGGCCGTGCTGTTACGGATCAATTGTTTCTTTTCGGGTATTTCGTGGTCTGCCATATCAAACGCCCTCTACATCCCACATGCGCTTCATGAATTCTTCTTCGATGAGTGTGACTTTCCAGTTCTCGTCATCCCGCTTCAGGTTGGGCAGGTTGTTACTGCCGTTGACATAGATGGTGTCGAACTCGAAATCACGGGTGCTGATGCGGTTTTTCTGGAACCACTCATCCAGCATAAGGTTGTCCTTTTCCAGGTCGCCTGTGAGCTTACGCCAAACGATGAGTACCTTCTCCGGCTGTCCGTTGTTGGGATTGGAAGGATCTTTTGGCACCCAACCTTCTATTTTCCGGAACCAGAAGGTAGCCGAAGTAGCCAGACCGTCAGTGGTAGCCAGAGCGTCCCGCTCTGGACCAGACCGGGACGGTCTGGCTACTACCACCAGCTTCGTTTTCTGATCTTTGGGAACCTCGGGATCTTCGATACGCGTAAATTCGGCGGTAATCTCCTGGGGTGCGGCAATGTGCGTGACCCGCAAACCAATCAGGTAATTGAAGGTTTCGATCAGATCGACATTGCGAGTGACATACTCATCCGTACCCGGCTTTTTAACTTTAAGGTTGTAGGATGTAGGATCGGCAAAGTTGTCGATATTCAAAAGCGACTGGCTGCCCCGAGTTTCCACGTCCAATAGGTAGTGGAGCATGTAATCTTCCTTCAGGGAAGAATTTGCCGCCACGGCTTTATTGCGGGCCGGGTTATCGTCGAACTGCAGGTTGTTCAGCGTGTCTTCGTAGGATTCAAGGCGGATATATTTGATAGTAGTAGCCAGAGCGTCTCGCTCTGGACCAGACCGGGACGGTCTGGCTACAACCGGCTTGCCATCCTTCCAGTTTTCGGAATAAACCACCTTGGCTATGCGAGGCTTAAGCACAGTGTCGAAATAGTCGCCCATTTCGACTAGGATATGTTTACGCTTACCGCCATCTTCACGGTTTAAGTTGATTACCGCATGGCCAGTAGTGCCGGAACCGGCGAAATAGTCAAGGATGACATCGCCAGTGCTATACTCCACTGCACCAATCAATTCTTCATAAAGTGAGACAGGATGACAATAAGGGAAAGAAAGCCCTAGTCCGTCCATATACGCTTTCCCACTCTTCGCATCTTGGATAACTGAAGATAATTGCCGTTTAGAGTCTGAAGTCAAGTAGACCTTTTTTTGAGGCTGAGTAGAGTGGTATACTCCCCAAAGAATTTCATCTTTCTCTATTAACTCCTTCAAGGTCTCCGGAGTTCGTGACCAACCATTAGTTGGCACAGGGCAAGGTTGGTTAGTTATTGGATGAATCAGTGGTATGTGAAACTTAGAATCCTTTCTTGGTTCAGGTGCCCCCATAGCAACACCACGAAATACTCTGCCATCGCCTTCGATCAGCTTATACGCTCTTTCTCCACCACTTAAATCACTCTGCACCGCAATCCATTCCGAAAACTTCCGGCGAGAATTCTCATTGGCTCCTCCAAACTCTTTGATAATATTTTGAGCCTGATCAAGGATTTTCTGGACAGTTTCACTTCGCATGTATACAGGTTGGTTAAGGTATGACCGCCATAGAATATATTCATGTTGGGTTGCAATTCCTTTTCTACCCAACATTGGATTCTTTTTATCCCAGATTACTGTCCCGCTATTTGGTATTCCAATCTCTTCTAACAAAGAAAACAAAACTTCGTATTCGTTCTCATCAATATGGCACTGAAATACACCTTTCTTGAACATGAGATTTACTGAAGTAATGATCCTTTGTGCCATGAATGCTAACCAACTTGAATCCTGGTATTCATTCTTATAAAGAAAACCGCTTGTAGCTGTGTTGTAAGGTGGGTCAATGTGAACACACTTCACCTGCTCCCGATACCGCTCCTGCAGCAGATTCAGCGCCTGGAAGTTCTCTGAGTGGATGAGCAGGCCATCGCACTGATCATCAAAATCATCAATTGAAGCTACCAACCGCTCCTTGAAATCATCATCGAAGAAGCGCGTATCCAGCACCAGATTGTTGTTGGCTTTTAGGAACTCTACGGTAAGGGGATTGCAGTATCCTGGGCTGACAAGGTCTCCCTCAATTTCATTGATAGCAAACAGCTTCACCCACTCTTCGATCTGTCCTTCATTTACCGCGATCTCGGGGTATAACTCCTCCGGCACCCGGTCCAGGGTGATGCAGTAATTGGTCTCGACTACAAACTTTTTCTTGAGCCAGAGCTTTTTCTGGAAATCTTCCAGCTGGGCGAGGAAGTCGATAAGTTTGCCGGCGATAGTGCGCAGCACCTTGATCTTGGCCAGGTAGGATTCAACCGCCGGGGCATCGGCATTCTCGATATCATCGAGACGCATCACTTCATTCTTTATATAGAAATCCAGCTCGCGCCGCAGAAAACTGCCCAGATCCTTATGGATAAAATAGTCCATGGTGTTGCGGGCAGTGTACTGGTTGAGGTATTTAGCCAGCACGGGACGGGTTCTATCCTTTTCGGTAGGAGCGGGGACCTTCAGAAGGCGGGAATATTGCGGCAAAAGAGATTCATTAATCGCCCCTGGATCAGCCATGCTTTCCAATGCCTCAAAAATCGTCTCCACGGCCTCAGCGTTACGTTTGTCACGCCAGGAACCCTCCTGCCCGGACTTCTCAGGATCGGACCGGTATTCAAAATTGATGATTAATTCTCCAGCGTCATTTAGTTCCACTGGTTTGTCATGATGAATGATAAAAAATCTTTTCTGGGTATCGGAAGCTTTAACATTGCCGTGCTCGCCTTCAGAAGCCTCGACAACCCGGAAATGGACCTTGAGCGGAGATTCTGGTATCTGATTCAGCACTCTTTCGTCAGCTGACATTTCCCTGATTTCCCGGGACTGAGTCAGGTCAAAGGTGAAATTGGAAAAGTATTCGGTAGACTTAATGTAGTACTGGTCGGCATTGGCCCAATGCAGCTTCACTTCCTCGCCGTTGTAGGGGATGGCAAACGGAGCAGCCTTGCCTGGTGTCTCCCGGGTGTAGTAGCGCCTGGAAATGAAATCTCCATCGTCATAAT
>JBDRTM010000211.1:0-4786 GCA_043824065.1 Planctomycetota bacterium
GGGTCGCAATTCGATACTGTGGCTTTTTGTGCAAAGCAAGAAGCTCAAGCCGTCCTCGCTGGAGGGGGACGCACGTGCGGTCCAAGTCATCCGGGAGATTGCGGATGCGGCGGCTGAATCCGGATTGCGAGTGGCGCTGTATCCCCACACCGGCTTCTGGGTCGAGCGTGTAGAGGACGCGATACGAGTGGCAAAGAAAGTTAACCGTAAAAACGTAGGAGTAACCTTCAATCTTTGTCATTGGCTGAGGACAGACGACGAGAAAAATATGAAATCAATACTTAAGTCGGCGATGCCATATCTGTTTGTGGTTAGCATCAATGGTGCGGACAGCGGTGGGAAAGATTGGAAACAGTTGATTCAGACGCTGGACCGCGGCTCTTTTAATATACTTCGCTTCCTTAAAGCGCTGAAGAATTCGGGCTACACAGGCCCGATAGGACTACAGGGTTACGGCATTGGTGGTGACGCTTATGAGAACCTCAAGCGTTCAATGAGCGCATGGCGGAAGCTGTCTGAGAAGATAACCGCCAGATAAACAGTAATTTCAAATATGTCAACGGCAGACAAATCAGACGCGGTAAGGATTTCCGTTTCGGACACCACAGGTTGCTCGAAGGCACAGATTTAATTATATGGATAAAGATGGATTCGGCCAAACCACTGCTGATAGAACTTGCACCATCCGGAAACTAACTTACTCAACTTGACTGGTTTTTACATAAGTATAGCTCTGACAAGAGCATATGCAACTTGTCATTCTGAGCGCAGCGAAGAATCTCACACTCGAAACGGGACAAAACCCTGTTCTAAGGCCAGATGCTTCGCTTCGTTCAGCATGACAGTTTAAAAGTCAGTCAAGTTGAGTAACTTAGTGCTCTATCGCACGTGAAATGTTGAACTGTCATTTCGAGCGTAGTCGAGAAATCTATTCAAACAGTCATCCTTCGTTCTTTCGGAGCCGCTTCGCGGAGGTATTCTAATAGATCCCTCGACTGCGCTCGGGGTGACAAAGCGATGGTGCGCTGCACTGAGTCTGGTAGTGTGTGCTCTGTACACCAAGCCAACTTGCAAAGTCCACAAGCAATTCAGAAACCGCTTGCCAGAAAATCTGGCTGCACCCCGGGCCTTTAAAATAAATTTTTCACTTGAAAAGGACTGAGGAGAGGTTATAATGCTCGTACCCGATAAGCTTTTTGGAGTAGTGAATCCAAATGGCGTTCAATGAGTGGATTCTTGTCAAAATAAGACTGAACGAACAAAAGTGCACACAGTGCACACAGTGCGCACTGTGAGCCCCGTTAGAAATTCTATAACGAGAAATAATAGGGTGCAAAAAAGGGCAGATTTCTCACGGGGTGAAAATATTAACAATTTTTGAAAGGGTTGAACAATGAAAAGTGCAAAGGTAAACGAACGAAGAGCTGCAAAAGTGAGTTTTGGAAAGACAGTGCTTTGGGCGGCGGCCATCCTCATCATTTGGAGCGGCTCAGCAGTGGCCCAGCAAAGCTTCCGCGACCTTGCGAAAGAATACGGGGTCGACTGGTTGGCCGGCCAATGGACTGCCACAACTGACGATGGCACAGAGATACAGCTGGTGTACAGGTGGGAGCTTGAAGGGCACCTCCTGAGCGTTGATCTCAAGATGGGTGAGTATGTCTCTCCCGCGGTATGATCTTTTTCATACCGGGCGAGGAAAAGGTGGTCCAGGTGGGCGTTGACAACAGGGGTGGCAGGTCCAAGGGAACATGGGAAGAGCAGGATGGCAAGCTTGTCTCGAAAAGTGAGAATATTGACGCCGAGGGCAACGTACAGAAGAATGCCGCCGTTTTCTCGAAAGTGGATGCCAAGACGATAAAAATCGCACTCTACGGCCTGGACCAATATGATGAGCTTAATGATGAGTCGTCGGGCAGCCTGGATTTCAAACGGCAGGTCAGAAAGACAACAAAGAAAACGGACAGGTAAGCCGGCAAACAAAAGAAATCCAACTGACAACGCTCAATAATTACTCCTGCCGGAATATTCAAGGTATTCGTCAAATAAAATAGTGCATTTGGCGTTATCTTTGGTAATATATGGAAATGGAAACTCTAAAGCTATTGTATGATTATTTTCCGACGGCGGTTTTTACCGGCAAGTGCCTGGTTTTCATAAGCGAGGACTGGCGGGTTGAGCTTACCGAGCATAAAGACAGCGATTTCAGCAAGGCCGGCGATGAGCCATCTGTTATACGTCTCAGAATCTTCAAAAGGGCAATGGACGGCGTGCTTATCGCGGGGCATTATGAAGATTTTCAGCTTGCCTTGTTGGGCGAGCTTGCCGAGCAGATTGAAAAATATGTGCAAATGGCGATTGGCGCAAACCTGCGGGAAAATATTGAGTAATTCGCATACAGGATTGTGCATGTTTTTATTTTCCAGCAAACCCCCCCAGGATAAACCTGGGGGCTAAACGGAAGCCCTGGGTCGAACCCAGGGTTTATTATTGAGATGGCTAATCCGGCGATTCAGGAAGTTGATGGTGGTGTTGTTTTTACTGCAAAGATTGTGCCCGGCAGCAATTCGCCGACGCGGATTTGCGGGCTGCTTGATGGGATGCTGAAGGTCAAGGTTTCTGCGGCGCCCGAGAGGGGAAAAGCCAATCAGTGCCTGCTTAAGTTTTTAGCTAAGCAGCTCGGTGTGAAAAAGAATGCCGTTAGTATAATCTCCGGCAAAACCAGCCCGGTTAAGCATATTCAGGTTTCGGGTATTTCGGCTGATACGCTGTTGAATAAATTGGGTTTGAATAAATAGTTCCTGTTGCGTAAACAGTACGCTTGTTAGTCCTAAGGACTCCTTTCGGAGAAGCGTATGTATCCATATTTGTCATTCCCGCGGAAGCGGGAATCCAGCCTTTTCGTTCTGGACCCCTGCTCCCCGCTTTCGCGGGGACAAGTTTACCCCTGCGGAAGCAGGGGCAGGGGTGACATCGTCGGTTTTTGTTTTCCGCAACAGATATTAAATAGTATCATTTATCATATGTGCTAAAGGCAGCAAAAGATGAGATTGCCACGGCTTACTTTGTAGGCCTCGCAATAATAGGTATAGTAACAGGATTCAATTTAATGACGGACAAATCAACTCTGCTTTCATCAAGTGACGGCGAAGACCCAACTTCACTAAAATATATGCTGAAGTTAGCGGCCCCGATGGTGGTTACGACCATATCTTTTACCGTTATGCAGTTTGTTGACAGGTTTATGGTTTCGCGCCTGGGCACGGATGCGCTGGCGGCGATTTTGCCGGCCGGGTTTGTCAGTTTCCTGCCCGGCGGGTTCGCCATCGGCGCGATAACAAGCCTAAATACATTTGTAAGTCAAAGCCTCGGCAGAGGTGACAAAGAAGACTGCTCGAATTACTTCTGGCAGGCGGTATATATGGGGCTTGTTTATTTTTTGGCTGTGGTGGTGATTATGTGGCCGACGGCGCCGTGGATATTCAAAGCGATGGGACATCCGCCGGCGGTGGTCGCCATGGAAGTAATATATCTTCGCATTATGCTCTATGCTCATATTCTCGCCGTTATTAACTGGTCGAGCGGCCAATTCTTTATGGGCATCCATCGGCCGATTATCACGATGTGTGCATCGCTTTGCGGGCAGGTGGTCAATGTGACGGCCAACTACGTGTTGATTTTCGGCAAGTTTGGTTTTCCTGAGATGGGGATTGCAGGTGCGGGCTGGGGGACGTTTATCGGGATAGGAGTTGGAGCCTGCGTAAATATGTCCCTGTTTATGAGCAGTAATATAAACGCAACCTTTAAGTCCAGACGGACGTTAAATATTGACTTTGGCAAAATGTATGATTTGCTGAAGGTGGGACTTCCTGCGGGATTCGGGTTGATGGTGAATGTTGCATTCTGGGGTGTGATTTTGTTCGGATTAGTAGGAAAATTCGGCACCGAAGCGCTGGCCGCGACAAGCGCTGTGCTTTCATATACAAGCCTCTCAGTTATGCCGGTTGTGGGGATAAGTATGGCCTTGACAGCGGCGGTGGGCAAGACCATAGGACGGGGCAGAAAAGACATAGCGATTAAACAAACCAGAGTTTGTTTGAAGATTGCACTGGTTTATATGGGATTGGTGGGGATTTGCTTTTTTGTATTCAGAAATGCCCTGATGGCATTTTGGTCGTCCGATGCTAAGGTAATCGAGGCGGGCGTTAATATTTTGATTTGTGCCGCTATATACCAGGCCTTTCACGCAGCACGAACAATTTACAGCGGCTCATTGCGAGGGGCAGGTGATACGGTTTGGCTGGCAATCATCTCGGCGGTCGGAGCGATATTGATATTAGGACTTGGCGGCTGGCTCGTAGCTATGTTTTTTCCCTCATTAGGGGCCTTGGGGCCGTGGTGTGCCGCCACAGTTAGTATTATTGCGGTGGGATTAGCCAACCGCTGGAGATTTAAGAGCAAAAAGTGGATGGACATAGATTTGTTTAAGCGCCGTGCGGTCAGCGTCCCGATTCAGAATGGAGCGGCGGTCGAATAGTATATCGTATGTCGTATGTCGTACTATAAGATAAAAAGCCCAGTCAGTCTTTGAGCTTTCGTAAGTGGATGTTGCGAATTGCTCCGGCTGTTTGCCAGGTTGCGATACCGAGCGGTTGAGAGAGGTCCACCTCGGCCCGGATGTCGATTTTTCGGCCGGTCGTTTCTATGTTTACAAGCTCTTCGTCATCGAGCCAGGCTTGAATCCTGTCGGGTGTAACCCGCAGACGGACGCGATACCATTTGTTGTCCT
>JBDRTM010000212.1:0-5535 GCA_043824065.1 Planctomycetota bacterium
CTTTTTCGGGCTGAGTCTGCACACACAAATTATTCTGCCGGGCTCCAGTCCACGGGCTGGAAGCCCGTGCCACAGAGACCTGAATTTTTCCACGTCTATCCCGCAATGCACAACGTGACACAAATCGGCAACAGAGTTGCCGCAAGTGTTGCGCAAATATTCGACATTGAATTGAGATACGGCAGCTATGAATTTGCATTTGGCTAATCGCATTTGTAAGCTGCCCGGACTTCTGGTAAATATGTCAAAGGCGTGAACGGTACAGGAGACGGGCAGGTCAGTCAACATCCCTATCATCAAGCCAAGACTAAGGGAGCGACTGGCAAAATGCACGTGTATGTGTTCTGCTCCGAAGCGCCGGCAATGGCCGGCAAAATAGCAGGAAATTGTTAGCTCATAAAGTGCTTTTGCAAATTCAAGCGGACTATGGACCAACAAAGTTACCAGCCAAAAACAGACTTTTGCGAAACGAAGCGGGTGTGCAATGATTTCTCGTAAGGTTACAATCGACTGCACAAAAACATTCGGACGAAACACAGCCCGCTTGTTCCATTTGACCATAACTTCGGACAGATTCTCAAGCGGGCCCGGCTTACAACTGACCAACGGCAAAACCTGCCATCCGGCTTGTTCGTGCGCTTCGAGCTCATTGACTACAAAGGTCATACTGACTTTCAAACTCGAAACAACGTATGCTATTTTCATCGTTACTCTGCTATTCTGTTGCTTGTGAGTTGAGGGAGTGTCATTCCGCACTTGATGCGGAATCCAGAACAATCGATAATTCTGGATTCCCGCTTTCGCGGGAATGACAAGTTATAGATTCAATTATGCAGTACTATGGTTCTTCGTCAGCTCGTTTTTTGCTTCTGACAGTTGCTTCGTAGCTGCGCATAGTCAATTCGGCGATGTGCTCCCAGCTATACTTGCTTTCGAGTTCAGGGCCGTAGCAGGACTGAAACTTATCGAGACTATCCAGCGCATTTATAACGGCCTCAGCCAACGGCTCTACGGCACCGGGCTCGACGACCAAACCAACCTTATCTGAGGACACAAGCTCTCCCATCGCCCCGATATTGCTGACAACCACAGGTATTTTATGAGCATAGGCACGAAGTAATACTCCGCTCTGTGCTTCAAATTTCAAATAGGGTAATACAACAAGATTAGACGCCGCAAAGAAATAATCCACCTCTTCTTCCGGAATAAAATGGATAAAGGATCGCACATGCTCTGACAAATCATATTTTCTAATCATATCGGAGTATGACTCGAAATTAAATCTGCCGAGAAGACCGCCGGCAATGACCAGCAGTACCCGGCGATTGCGCGATTTGACAATATCTAATGCTTTAAGAAGAATATCCAGACCCTTGTTTGGACGAATCGCCCCGAAGAAAAGTATTATCTGACGGTCTGACGGCAGATTTAATTTTTTCCGTGCATCAGCCGGGTCCGGTGGATTTTGCAGGGGTATAATTCCATGAGGGATTACATCTATACGGTCGGCACAAAGGCCCCAGCGGTCAGCCAGTTGTCTTTTGCCATCCTCATAGTGAACTATCAAACGGTGAGGGATTTGAAGGCTCCGTTTTATAAAAGAAGCTCTGCTGACAAAACGCTCATAATGGGGCTTAACATCGTGGACGGTAAGCACTACAGGCAGATGCCGTATTAGGGGCTTTAGAAAAAACTGGTCTAATAGCGGAGTGCCAACGCCCTGAAAATGAACTACATCGAAATGCTCGCGAACAGCAAATCGGTTCCGCCGCAAGCTGTTTCTCAGGCTTCGATAAAATCGGTCCGCCGCCCAATGCAATTGTGACCACTGTTTTTTCTTATCTACAAACTCAAACTGACATCTTTCGACTTTATATTGTCTTGGCAGATTCGCCCATAATGAGTTGGTCAGTACGGTTACATCTGCGCCGGTTCTGCACAAACCACTACATAAGGCATCGGTGTACGCGTATAAGCCGCCCGTGCTTGCACCAGCCACCATCAATACGCGCATTGGTAGTTTTTGCTTTTCTGCTGTAATTGGGAAGGTACTCCGAGTTACATTCAATACACTGTGGAGTTAAGCATAAGTAAGCTCAGGATACGCTTCGCTTTCCTCAGGAACCTCTTGTTCCTGATAGAAGCTTAGATAGATGTCCTGCCAGTTGGCTATTATAGCTGCGAAGCATATCAGCAGCGGCGCGGCACGGGGATTCGAAAATATAGGATGGAAGAATCCATCCGCCGCCAGCGCTATCATCAATAAGAAGCACGTTGCTCCGTAATATCGCATATATGGGACATCGCTTCTGGATAAAGCGAAACTCCGCACAAGAATAGCGAATATCAAGATGAGCACCGTTACCAATCCGAGCAAACCACATCTATCCAGCCATCCTAAATACTCTGAATGGTAAAAACCCACCAGAGGGTCTTTCCCTGCTGGTGCCGGATGCAGCGCTCCGATACCCCTGCCGGTCAATATAAAATAAGGTTCCTGCTTGTAGCTTGAAAGGAGTATTTCGTGTTCCAAAGCCCTCCAGGTGCCTTTCTGAAAGGTACTCGGTATTTCGACCTGGCCTGTTCTTGTCGTGCCGGCCCGAAATCTTTCCAGGAAATCGAAACCTATTGCAGAGGCGGCACCAACTACGAGCAGGCCGACAATCCCGTATGCAAGCAAAGTTCTGGCCCTGCCCTTGACGAATAAAATCGAAGCTATTGCGAGCACACCCATTGCCCCGTACATTGACCTTGTTTCACTCAGCACTATGCCGCCTATACCGACCAGCAGCAGAAACACAGATACGGGGAGGAATCCGACTTTGCTTACCAGTCTGCCTATGGCAATACTTACCAGCAAAAGATAGAGCAAAGGAACAAGAGCATAAGTACCTCTCTCACCTCCTAATTGTGTAGCAGTATCAATTTCGGCGGCCCGCGGTGTGAATGCGCCAAATCTGATTAAAATATGTACGGCAAACATCGCCAGGAGCAAAACGACCGAGAATTTCAAAAATCCATTCGCGCGAGAATAGTTTGTGAAGTACCTAAGCCCAAATATCATAGCTGCTACAAAATGCGCCACCCTCGAATAGGTAAAGGCGGTTTGAGTGTGCATCAGCAGGCCTTGTATCAGCGCAAGTGCGGTTACTAATGTTATGACAATGAAGCATTTTCCAATAACGCCGGAACGATATTGCCGCTCTCGCGGCACGAAAAGCGCCGCCGCTAATGTCAACCACGCCAGGACATCCGCCGGTGACCAGGTGCGGGGCATACCAAGGTTACCCGCACTATATATGAAGCCGGCAAGTATGCTGTGGAACGTAACGGATATCAGGAATATGTAAAACACCCACTTCGGCTTCAAGACCACCAGCGGCATACATATTACTATTGCAATCAAACATAATACTGCAATAAACGTTGCCATCAGGTTACCCTTAAATAGTTCCTGTTGCGGAAACAGTATTTGTCATTCCCGCGAAAGCGGGAATCCAGTTTTTCGCTCTGGACCCCTGCTTTCGCAGGGGTGACATCGTCGATTTTCGTTTTCCGCAACAGATACTAAATAATACTTCTAAAATAAATTTACACGCTTGCCGATTAAAGTCGGACAAATAAAGTCTAAAGCTAAATATCGGAAATCAAAGGATGGGATTACAGTGCAAAAATCGGGAAAATTAAGTATTTTCATTCGATTTTCGATTTTTTTGTTCCAAGTTCGGCATTTTTAACACTGCCCTTTTTTTCCACTCGGACCTGCTCAATCATCCTTGCAAAATCTTCCCTGACCTGCATACACATTTTGGAGCCTGCCTCTTCTTCTTTCCGGTTGATGGAGTCCAGTTTATTCTTGATTTCGTCGAAGAGTTTTATCAGTTTCTCTGCGCTGAGCTGCGTATCGGCAATGCAGTACTTTTCGAGTCCGAACTGGGCCATAAAATCTTCAGTTTTCTTGTGATATGCAATCGCAAGCAATGGCGTTGCAGCCACTAACGAGAAGATTTGTGAATGGGTCTTGTGCCCAACAAAAATTCTGCACTGTGCGACGGCGTTGATATGGTCCAGGGTTCCGGGAAAGCCCTCTACAATTTCGCAATTCTCTTTTTTGCCAACGCTGTTTATTACAGCCTCGATACAGTGACGGTCTGTGCCTTGCAGCTCCATCGGGAAAAAACGCACCTTATATCCGGCCTCTATAGCATGGTCAATCAACGATGCAAAATAGCGCCGGTGTTCTTCGTATTCTTTGAGCTGGTTAGCACGTGTGTGCACGTAAACAGCAACTCCCATTACTTCTGGGCGCTCACTGGGCCTGATTCGTGATTTCACAATGTCGCACAGGCCGAATACGGACTCGCGGGTCTTCGATACGTGCTCTAAGGAAAGCCCCATTTTTTTTATTTGCTCTGCCGAGGCCTCGTCGCGGATAAATATTCGGCAGGCACCGGAAAGTATTTTTTGCACCATCAATCTGCTCTTCGGTGACTTAAAGCCAAATGGCCCGATAGATTGTGACCAGAGTACCAACGGCTTATCGTAAAGCAAAGCTGCCGCCATATCGAATATTTGCGGTGTAACCGCATCGGGCACGAACATAGTCGTTACGTGATGGCCTCCGGTACTGAGGACCATATCAGCGTCCTTAACAGCTTCGGCGAATTGCTTATTGACAAGAAGCCGAAGATACCACGGACGTTTGCCTGCAATCAAGGCGTTACGTACCAGCGGGAAATTAATTCGTCTCTTGAGTATCACCTTCTGCACTCGGTGAATTACTTTGCCAAAAAAGCCGACACCTTTTTTACGGGAAGTATCCCATCCCCACGGGATAACTCGCACAGCCACGCCGGGAAAATCCGGTTTGTCTTCCCAGTATTCCGGATTACTTGCAGATACCGTGATTTGGTCAACACCTTTACGGGCCAGCTCTCTGAGCACAAAAAACAGGACGGCTCTGTCACCTTTGTTGGTAGAGCATTGATTAATAACAAGGACCTTCATATTTGATGTTCCTTCGCACCTGCTAATCTTGTTCTGACCGCTAAAAATAAATCAACTGCCTCTTTCCTCATTGAGATGAAAGTGAAAGTTACCATTACAACCACAGTGGCCAGTACAAGCATAACCAGCCAATGAACGGTTCCTTTGAGCAGAACGTTATTTAAGACCAATATTACTGCAATTGAAACGAGACTTGCCGCCAATGGCTGGTACAAGCTGTCTTTCAAATACTCGTAGGGACGTATCCCTAATTTTTGCAGACCGTAAAGGGGCAGCCAGAGTCCCGTCTTGGCCCACAAGACGATAACCAGTGCTATTGCCGGTGCCATCGGGACAGCAACGAAACCCCGCAAAAGTACCAGCTCCAGTAAAATAGCGATTAATGCGGCCGCAATTGACGCAATGGTCAGCCCTCGCAGATGTCCCATTCCGACCAATGCCGGCAGCCATATTTCAAAAAGCCCGCCCGGAAGAACCGATATGATTAACACTTGCGTAACCCAAACTGTGCCTTCCGGGACGGCACCT
>JBDRTM010000213.1:0-2691 GCA_043824065.1 Planctomycetota bacterium
GCTGCCATGACCTCATCCCTGATCTTGGAGAAGAAGCATGCCGACGGTCAGTGTTGTCATACCGACCTATAACCGGGCTAGAATACTGGGTAGGGCGGTTAGAAGCGTTTTGAATCAAAGCTATAAAGACTTTGAAGTGATCGTTGTAGACGATGCTTCGTCCGATAACACCAAAGAGATTGTGGACGGTCTTAACGACAAGAGGATAAAATATATAAGGCACGATAAAAATAGTGGAGAGGCGGCAGCAAGGAATACGGGAATCCAAGCAGCTGGCGGTAAATATATCGCATCTCATGATAGCGATGACGAGTGGCTAGCAGGAAAACTTGAGAGACAAGTAATGCTTCTTGAAAGCTCTCCGCGAGAAGTGGGACTTGCCTATACAGGGTTCTGGAGAATAGAAGGAAATACTCAAAGCTATTTCCCGCCGGACAGGATAGGTAGAATAGAGGGCGACATTCATAGGGAACTTCTCAGGGGGAATTTTGTTGGAACGCCGACGACAGTTGTCAAGAAAGAGTGTTTTGAGAGGTTGGGTGGGTTCGACGAAAGACTCCGACACCTTGTTGATTGGGAAATGTGGATTAGGATTTCAGAACTATATCGGTTTATATGTGTTAATGAATCATTAGTGATTTCACACGGTATGAGCGATAGTGTGTCGACGAACGAAGTTGCTTTGATCGAAGCGCATGAATATATTTTGGGAAAGCATTTTGGGAAATTCGCGCGCGATAGAAAAGTATTAGCAGGAGAGCAATACTGGATTGGAAATCTCCTATGCCAAATTGGGGACGTCTATAAAGGACGAGATTACCTTTGTAGGGCGGTCAAAGCACACCCGCTAAGACCAAAATACTTGATGGCATTGCTTCTGTCGTTGTTAGGTAAGAAAAGTTATAATACGTCCGTAGAACTAAGGCAACGGATGCGAGTGTTATGAGATTACTCGCGTAGCAGGATCCTAAGAAATCAATCATCCGTGAGTAACTTTATAGCACATGTAGGGGAGTTTAAAGCGGCGTATGATTAAGAAAGTCCCTCTCTTGGACATTGTCATTGTAAACTGGAATTCTGATGGGCAGCTGCGGAAGTGCTTGGAGTCCATAACTGCAACGAGACATGATAAGTACAAATTAAACAGTGTAGTAGTGGTGGATAACGACTCGGTGGACGGGTCTGCTGAAAACCTCGGAGATTTTGGGTTTCAGCTAGTTATTAAACGTAACGAGGCAAACCGTGGCTTCGCCGCAGCGTGTAACCAGGGAGCAAAGGTGAGTGGTGCCGATTACGTACTCTTCCTCAATCCTGACACTCTCCTATATGAGGACTCCCTGGTAAAACCTATCGCCTTCATGGAACATCCGGGAAACCAGAAGAAAGGGATCGTGGGTATCCAGCTCATTGACGAAGAGGGCCACATCAACCGCACCTGTACTCACTTCCCGAAACCCCGTCATTTTGTTTCCCAGATGGCAGGGCTGGATCGTCTTTATCCTCGTCATTTCCCGAGTCACTTCATGACGATGTGGGACCACAATGAGAGTCGGAGAGTGGATCATGTGATGGGTGCCTTCTATTTGATCCGCCGAAAGTTGTTTGACAAACTAAAAGGATTTGACGAGAGGTTTTATTTATATTTGGAAGATCTTGATCTTTCATATCGCGCTAAGAAAGCAGGGTGGGAAAGTTTTTTCTTGAGCCACGTAAAGGCCTATCACAAAGGGGGTGGGACATCGGAGCAAATCATGGCAAGGCGGCTGTTCTACGCTTTGCGGAGCCGTATTCTTTATGGCTATAAGCATTTTGATAGATGGATAGCAACGGCACTTATGCTCGGCACGATTGTAGCGGAGCCAATGATCCGCATCGGATTTGGCGTGTCCGTCGGCTCTGCTTCCAAGATAAAGGAAACCATAAAAGCTTTCGCTTTACTCTGGTGGAATCTGCCCAAATGGATTTTCGGTGGAGAAGGCCCATAAATGAACCTTGGGGCAAAAAGCATCACTCATGAGCACCTGCTAAGCGTTATTCCGATGCGGCATGCCCCTAGATGAGTATGCAGAGAGGCATGCCGATTACATGCACTATTTTACAAACTATATTAGTTACAGCGAGATTCTTCGGTTCGCCAAGAAATACAGGCTAAGAGCGAGTTTCAAGTATACTCGCGAGTTGTACCTCAGGAAGCTGCGCTCGTTGTTTCGATTGACCCCTAAATTGAAATACCAGATGAGGCAGTCAGGATTCTTTGACTTCCTTTTTGTGCTTTTTGCTCGATATATATCAATAATCACACTTTCCCTACAAAAGAGAGAGACTTACAGGGGAACATGAAGGTCCTTCTCTTGAGTCGGTACAGCCGGCGCGGTGCGAGCAGCCGGATCCGATCCTACCAGTATTTGCCTTTCCTTGAAACTCAGGGCATTGAAGTCACAGTTTCACCCTTGTTTGCAGACAGCTATCTTCATGGCTTGTACTCAGGGCAGAGAATTAACGTCCGCTTAGTACTCCAAGCTTATTACAGGCGGGGAAAATCTTTGCTGGAAAGCGGACAATTCGATCTGTTGTGGGTCGAATACGAGATTTTGCCCTGGCTGCCCGACTGGGTGGAACAGATGCTTGCGTTGTTCAGAATACCTTATGTGGTCGATTACGACGATGCCATATTCCACCGCTATGACATGC
>JBDRTM010000214.1:0-20605 GCA_043824065.1 Planctomycetota bacterium
ACGAAATCCACTTGAAAAAAGGGATGGCTATCTGGAACACAAAGCTCAATCCAGTTTAGGCATTCTTAGTTTGTATTTAAATAGCATTGTCATGCCAAACAACGAAATTCCTTTTCCAACTTCCATTGAAAACTTAAGTAAAAGAGGTTTCATAGACGGAGATCCTGGCTGTCAAAACTATATCCAATACCTCCGAGAAAACCACTCTTCAACAGCTAAACAATACATCGGAGAGCTTAGAAAAGCATTCAAGTACATATACGAGCAGGGCATTAAAACTAATGTCTCGATAAAGCTAGATTGGCAATTCAAGTACAGAGAACCCACGAAACACTTAAATAAAACGCCACGAATCCCCTTGCCAATTCGGATTATTAATATGATGAGGCAAACGCTACTGCCTCCAATTGAGTTAAATGGCAATAACGACGTAGTATTCAATTATGAAGACTTTAAATCTACATATTTAGAAGAGATGCGCGACGACGATAATTTCTATAATTTTCTCTTTATCTCAAGGGCTTTTAACAACGAAACAGAGCAATTTGACGAAAACGTTTTTTGCCCACTTATCCCTTCGCTTTTCTATTTATTGTTAACATTTCCTCTTCGGCCAATACAGGCTAGATGGCTTGACTCTGGAGAATTGGATGAGTTTATTTTTTCATTCGAAAAGCAAAAAATGATCAAAAATGAAAATGGGATTCCTGGTCGGCAAATGGGATGCATTCAGATGATATCTGATCCGTATTCAGGAACTGAATTTCCAGGCCTTTTTATTAATACAAACAAGACAAGTTATTATAGATCTGATGGCAGGCAATCAGGGTATGAAATTCCGTATATGCCGACAGAACTTCAACACATCTTTCGATACTGCAAAGAATGGAACTCCATATATTCAACTCCTATGGGGGCTGACAACTATGAAATTGATCTATTTGTAAACGAAACAACATGGGCCCAAAAAATACGTTTTGGGCATGTAAAAATGCCAAAGATAACGCCGATATTCAGAAACACATGTAGTTATAGACATTTAGAAAGATCGAACCCTGTATCGCACAATAGGTTGTATGACTTTTACACCGAGGTGTTAAGAAAAGTAGACAGGAAACTCAAAAGAACAAACGATAATACCATCAAACTCATCGATGATGAAACCGGAAAGCCAAATCAAAAAATCGATCTTTATACATTGAGAGTTTCAGGTATAACAAACCTCTTCCGAGCAAATGTTCCTATTGAAGTCATTTCAGAATTTGTTGCAGGCCATGCCACTTTTTTGATGACACTTCATTACACCAAGCTATCAGCTTATGAAGTTCGTAATATTCTACAACGAGCACAAGAGAGTTTTCTCAATGAATCCTCCACCTCAGAACTTTATGAGAGGCCAGAACTAGATATCGATAATTTTGCTGCTTCTTTTCTACACAGCAACGTAATCGACCTAGAAAGAGTATACGACAATTACCTCAGCTCCTATTACGCAGGCATTGTAGATGTCCGCATTGATGGACTATGTTTAGCTAGTAAAAATTGTAACCAAGGAAAGCCTAGAACTGTTATTCATAACAACAACGTAGGCCACGAAAACTGTACTCAATGTCAGTTTTGGCTTACGGGACCACAATTTTTGACGGGGCAAGTTCTAAAATGCAATCAATTGATGCAAAAAATGATATCCCACGCCGATGAAATTGTTGAATTAAGGCGTTCAGAGAACTCGCTTCTTGGGAAGGAAGGAAGTCCAGCAACGAAATACAGTTCAATAGCAGGTCATTTGGAGCAATTCGAATACTGCCTGCACAAAATGGCCGAAGAGTGGGAAGAAAGATATCAATTAATTTTAGCTTCTTACAACCTAAAGTACAACGCCGACAATTCTGAGCAGCTCATAAGCACCGACTCTGCTAACAACATCCACCTAAACATTAAGAAAGCTCACGACCTCGAATACCTCAACTTAATGTCTGCTGCTGCCGAAATCTATCCAGAGTTCAAAGTGGAAAGATACGACATTAAACTTGAACACATCATCTCCCGAATACTTGCTGCCTCTTCTAACGAGCTGGACACCAGCCTATTCCTATGTCTGGACGACGAGACGAGAAAAGAGGCAGCCTTCGCCTTCTCGGAAATGATCCTCAACATGCTCCACTCTGACGACCAGAATCAGCAAGTTGCGAACATTGAAAAAGCCATTGGTGAAGGATTGCCGATGGAAATGATCCCTAAAATAGCGCAGCAACTCTCCGTCTTTTCTCAAAGCTCAAAAGCCAAGAAAGGACTCGATAGCAACGGCCATCTGGCGATCGAATAGCTACTTGTGAGGTTGTAATGAATAACAAAGAAAAGAAGATCAGTGTGTTTGAGGCATACCTTTCAAGCCTTGAAGAATCTGGTAAGAAAATACCCACTAACCAGCATGGCGATCCGAACCTGTCTGCGATAGCAACGGCCTGCGGTTGGGGGAAATATGGAGCACAGAATTTCCGTCATTCATCAGAACTCAAATCCACTCTGGATAAAGCTGTGGCCGAGCTGGGCATTGAACATGCTCACTCTCGGCAGGACGCCTTAGAGTCTCGACTGGATTCAAAGGACCGCCGCATTAAACAGCTTGAGGAGCAACTTGAAGCTAAACGATCTGAGACATTGTTGTTACGGCGTAAGGTCAAGGAACTGGAAGAGAAGGTTGATCTCCAAAGCCTAGCTAATCAGATGATCCTCGGCAACGGCAAACGAATCTTCATGGGCTAACTGGCATGCCTGATCTGACGACCACGTTTCATATAAACCACTCCTACCCCGGCCCCTCTGGAGGGGCCGTGTGTTCAGGACACGACGAGGATGGGAAGTCTGTCAAAGCTGTCCTGTCAAAAAGTGTTACTTGTGATCCCCCTAGACCTGGTGAAGTTTGGCGGATCTGTGGTCGTCTTGAAAAGCACCCGATATACGGGCAACAGATCATAGTAAGACAGGCTCATGCAATAGCTCCTGCTGGTCCCTTTTTAGGAAGAACTCTTCGTCTGCACTCGCAATTCAGAGGAATCGGTTTAGGTGAGAAAAAAATAGCCGCTCTCGAAGAAGCCTTTGGCCTTGAATTAGCTCAGAAGATTTCATCGGGGGATTTACTCGCACTTACTCAAGTCTTGAGTGAAAAGGTGGCTACGGTCCTTTTAGAGCGATGGAAAGAGATGTCTGGCGAGATGGAAGCAGTGACATATCTGGACTCCATCGGTTTTGATGTCCGACTAGCACGAAAGGTACATAGAGCTTACCGAAGTGATACACAAGAACTCATCGAGGAGAATCCTTACCGTCTCCTGGCTTTCGCATCGTGGACAAAGGTTGATGATATCGCACAAAGAATGGGTGTTGATCCTCATGATGATAGACGACTGGTAGCCGGCGTCGAAGCTGTTTTCTATCAGCGACTCGACAATGGCCATACAGCTATGACGAAAGCCGACCTGTATGACAAATTTTACCAGTTGGTTCCCTCAAAGGACCTAATAGCAGAAAAGGCGATCGCGCTTGCCAGCAAGGAGAAGGCGATAGTCTTCAACACCCTCACAGGCTCTTTTCAAGCTATTGGGCCTGCTTCAATGGAAGCTTTCCTTGAAAGCCACTTTCAACAGCTTCTTACAACTCAGGGACGCCAGTGTAGCTTGTTCGAGGAACAATTAGGCGTTGAAGCTATGGGCAAATTCTTCCGACACTTCGAAGCAAGAGCCGGATTCGCCCTGACATCAAGGCAGCGGCAAGCTATATCTCTGGCCGTTCAGTACCCTTTGTCGGCTATTACGGGTGGTGCAGGAACAGGTAAAACCACCATTCTGAGGGCAATTCATGAGTTGCAGGACAGCCTTGTTTCTCAAACCTTTCAGGTCGCTTTATCTGGACGTGCTGCCCAAAAGATGAGGGAAGCAACAGGACGATCCGCGTGGACGTTTGTTGCTTTCACTGCTGGCTGTCAAAAGAGACAAATCAAGTTTAGCAACACTCCTCTTATCCTCGTGGATGAGAGTTCAATGGTTGATGTCCCAACCATGTGTCGTTTTATACGCGCTCTTCCTGGGCCTGCCCGCTTTTGTTTCGTAGGGGATGCGCACCAGCTTCCTCCAGTTGGCTTTGGTTCCATCTTTATGGAGTTTCTTCATTCCTCAAGTGTTCCGGCTATAGAGCTGGATGCCGTTCACCGCCAAGTTGGTGGCTCCAACCTTCTTCACTTTGCCAATTCGGTGAGGCAGGGCCAGTGGGTTGAAATGGATGATTATCATGGAATGTCTGAAGGAGTGAGTTGCTTCCAATGTTCCCCGGATCACATCATCAGCTCCATTGAAAACATTGTTTCATCACTTGGCGGCTTCGGTGAAGACCTCCAGATTTTGAGCATGACCAAAAGGTATGGCGCTGGCTGCGTAAGGCTCATTAACGATCACTTTCACAGAAACAATCATTGGCAGGGCAAAGCCCTTGACGGGTGGGGAATCAAAGAAGGCGACCCTATTGTATTCACACGCAATGACTATGAGCGAGAGATTTTTAATGGTTCTCTTGGCCGGGTTTTATCAATTGAAAACAGCAAATCCTCTTATAGTCTTAAATGCATTCTTGATGGCAAAGAGATCGTGCTGGCTCATGAGGACTTATACGACATAGATTTGGCCTATTCACTAACCGTTCACAAGGCTCAAGGGTCTGAATATTCCAAGGTCATCATTCCAATCTACGAAACACAGGTGTTGGATAGGACGTTACTTTATACGGCTCTTACCAGAGCGAAACATCAAGTAGTTTTTGTTGGAAACCTTGAAGCCGTAAAGAAGGCTGCAACTGGCCCTTCCAAGGCCCTTTCACGAGAAGTTGGCTTTGGTTTGTAGGCACTAGGAGACAATATGAGTAAAGCGCACGAATTATGGGAACGGCTCATGGCCGACACAAAAAGTGGCAAGCGGAAAAACTCTCTCAAGCGAGTGAAAAAGGCATGTGATTTCATCGAGTCGATTCCTGGGGCGATCACCATTGCAGCCGTCGGTCGGTATTGTGAGAATGAATGGGACGCACCAATAGCTCAAAGCCTGCGGAATGATCCTAAAGGTTATAGCTTGTATATCAATGCAAGAAAGGCTGAACAGAGGTTTAAGCCCGGCAAGACTGCAAGGAACCCAGAAGGTGACGGGCCGCCGATCTCTGATGAAATAGTCAGGGAATATGTGAACCATCTGAAAGCAATCATCGAGTCTCAGCGGCGTCAGATAAACAGCATTAAACGTGAGATAAAGAAGCTGTACCCCTTGGACTATCGCCAGGTTGAAGAAGCAATCGCTACGGGCAAACCTATCAACCCTGCCTTAAATCCTGCTCCGGGGAATGCCGTAGAGGTTCATGATAGCGAGGCTGATGCAATACGTGAATTTATTCAGGACGGGCATCTCGACAAATTTGACATGGAATTTACGAAAGATGGTCACATCGTTTTCGGCCCTACTCAAGGCAGGCTTATGAAGTACCAGGGAGTGCGACTGTTACGACGGATTGGCGCAATTGAGGGGGACTAAAGGACCTGCTTAAGTTAATAGTAAAAGTTGTGTATTTTAGTGAGTGAGTGAATTAAGTTACTAAAAAAATTAATATTTAGAGGTGGCCCCAGAAAACTGGACCACTTGTTAAGGTAATGGGATGGACCCGCCCCCTTGATAAGCTCTTTGGCTTTTCATCGGGGTCAGCCTAGGCTGCCACCAAGCTTGTACATGACGTAACAAGCTCAAACGTAAGGAAACGGGTCCAATGAAAGACACTACCACCATCGGCATTGATCTGGCAAAAAACGTTTTTCAACTTCATGGCGTAGATTCTACCGGTAAAGTCGTATTGAAAAAACGACTTACTCGAAACAAGTTCTTGTTGTTTTTTGTTAACTTGAAGCCTTGTCTAATCGGCATTGAGGCCTGCTGTGGATCTCACTTCTGGGCCCGAGAATTAGAAAATCTGGGGCATGAAGTTCGTCAGATGCCACCTCAGTATGTCAAGCCTTACGTCAAGACCAATAAGAATGATGCAAATGACGCAGAAGCTGTTTGTGAAGCTGTGACTCGGCCCAATATGCGATTTGTTCCAATAAAAAGTGAAGAGCAACTCAATATCCAAGCTCTTCATCGGATCAGAGAACGACTGGTTCGCAGCAGGACTAGCGTGGTCAATCAAGTCAGAGGCTTACTTCTTGAGTCAGGTATATCCATGCCGCAAGGTGTTCGTTCAATTAGAAAGATGTTGCCTGAAATTGTTGAAGATCTAGACAATCGTCTGACACTGCTAGAAAGAGATTTCTTTTCAGATCTTTATACTGATCTTTGTGATTTGGATGAAAAAATTGGAAAGTATGAAAGCCGCCTACAGCAACTTTGTAAACAGTCCAACGAATGCCAAAAGTTGCTCACCATCCCCGGAATTGGTTTGCTGACGGCTACAGCTCTTGTTTCAATAATTGGTGATCCGAGTGTTTTCAAAAATGGTCGCCAGTTTGCATCTTGGCTTGGTCTAACTCCAAGGCAACACTCTTCTGGCGGGAAGGATAGACTGATGGGTATTAGCAAACGAGGGAATTGTTATGCAAGAAAACTGCTTGTTCATGGAGCTCGCAGTGTTGTGTATCGATGTCAGGGAAAAACCGATAGCAGAAATCGTTGGGTTGCCGAAATTGCAGCTCGGCGAGGAACAATGAAAGCCGTGGTAGCCCAGGCCAATAAGACTGCACGAATAGTTTGGGCAATATTGACTAAAGACGAAGAATTCCACCAAGCAGCATAACCAGAGAAATCATTTCCACAAAAGATGCCCAAGAGATAGCTGACGGCAAACAGGTCAGACCGGCTTTCGCAGAACCTGGTATGTCCACAGACTGGAAAAGTCGATAAGGTGATAAGGATCGAAAGCGCGGATTCCCATCAAGGCCAGAGCAACAAACTGCTCATAAACAGGCCGGATATATGACTGCATCTGATTCAGTTTTGCCAAAAGTATCTCTTGCCATCGGGGCGGGTCCATATATGAACACACGATTTCAGAACTGGCCAGCAAGCATGGCGTTCATCCCAACCAGATTTCCACGTGGAAGAAGCAAGCTAAGGAAGGGATTGTCAAATCTTTTTCCAGCAAGACCAAGAATCCCCCGCAAAACAACGAAGCGCAGATCAAAGACCTTCATGCAAAGATCGGCCAGTTGCTAGTGGAGAAGGATTTTTTGCAACAAGCCTTCGCCAAAATATGAGCTGCGGGCGAAGGCGCGAGGTCGTCGACAACGGGCATCCAAATCTCAGCGTTCGACGACAATGCAAAGTTCTGCAATTACAAAGATCAACATACTATTATCAGCCCATCGGCGAGTCCCCGCTCAATCTGGAATTGATGCGCAAAATCGATGAGCTGTTTATGGAACTGCCGTTTTTTGGTTCCAGACAGATGCGGAATATCCTGCGCGATACGGGGTATTCTGTTGGTCGAGAGCGGGTGAGAAGGCTGATGCGTAAAATGGGTTTGATGGCGGTCTACCAGAAGCCACGAACGAGCCAACCGCATCCCGGACATAAGATCTATCCATACTTGCTTCGGAATCTGCCTATTACAAAATCGAACCAAGTTTGGTGCACGGATATTACGTATATCCCTATGAAACGTGGGTTTCTGTACCTCGTGGCGGTCATGGACTGGCACAGTCGCGCAGTATTGTCCTGGCGATTGTCGAATACGATGGATACGGATTTCTGCGTGGCAGCATTGGAAGAGGCCATAAATCGCTATGGAGCTCCAAAAATATTCAATACCGATCAGGGCTCACAGTTCACCAGTTACGAGTTCACAAAGACTCTCAGAGATGCTGGCATACGCATTTCAATGGACGGTCGCGGTCGTTGGATGGATAACGTCATGATCGAACGGCTATGGCGTTCCCTGAAATATGAATGTGTATATTTGCGCGAGTTGAGTACAGGAAGTGAACTGCGTGCGGCATTGGCCTGGTGGTTTGATTTCTATAATAATCGTCGGCCTCATTGTCGTCGAACAATAAAGTTGTTAACTGCGTGACCCGGCAACCCAATGATCTCCGTGCCCGTGCGCACCGGGCTTCTGGAAAAGTTGTTAACTCGGCGACTCGAAGATGGCAACGAGTAGTAATTCCCGAACAATAAAGTTGTTAACAGCCAAAACCCTGGATGTGGAGGGAACGCTGACCTACCGCAAAACAGTCTCAAAGCCCGCGCTCCTCGTAACTACTTGATAATAAACGCCGAAGTCATCTTGCACAACCACTTCCCGACAACCCGACCAGAGAAAAGATTTTCTCCCCTGATTTCCCGGCACCGGACGAAGGTGACGGGTTTGCAGTAAAACCGGATACCTGGCATCGAACCGCAACAACTTCGAATCCGATTTTCGGACGCCGGTTCGGTTCCCAAAATGGGAATCGAATTGGCCTATGCCTGCTAGCCGAAAACCGTACTGACCAGATAGGCGGTATAACCTACATAGCAGGCCAGCAAGACTGCGCCCTCGACGCGGTTGATGCGGCCTGGGCCACGAAAACCATAGCCGATAACAAACAGCGAAACGGTCAACGCGGCCATCACCAGCATATCTCGTGTGAAAACTTCCGGCCCTACCATCATCGGGTGAATTGTCCCGGCGATACCGACCACCGCCAGCGTGTTGAAAAGGTTGGAGCCAAGGATATTTCCCAGCGCGATGTCGTGTTCGCCCTTACGGGTGGCGATGATCGACGCGGCCAGTTCCGGCAGCGAGGTTCCGACCGCGACGATAGTCAGGCCGATGATCAGGTCGCTGACTCCGAATCCATGAGCGATCTCCACTGCGCCCCAGACCAGGATGCGGGAACTGACAATGAGCAGGACCAAGCCGACAACCAGCCAGAAGACGGCCCGTCGGATCGGCATGGTACGAACATCGAGTTCCTGCGCTACCTCGCTGCCAAACGCATCCGCTTTTTTCTGCATGCCCTGCCAGATAGTCCAGGTCATCAGCACGACGAAAACACCGAGTAGCACAAAAGCGTCGAGGCGGGAGATTTCACCGTCCCAGATCTGCCAGGCCGCTATAGCCGTAATGGCGGTGAGAATGGGCAGTTCCTTGCGTAATACCTGAGAATGGACAGCGATAGGACTGATCAACGCCGTTACGCCAAGGATCAGGGCGATGTTGGTGATGTTCGAGCCGTAGGCGTTCCCCAAGGCAATACCAGGGTTCCCCTGCGAGGCAGCCAGCGCCGAAACCACCATCTCGGGCGCGGAGGTGCCGAAACCGACAATCACCATGCCGATCAAAAGCGGCGGCATACCGAAATGGCGGGCAGTGGAAGCGGAACCTTCTACAAAGCGGTCGGCGCTCCAGACGAGGAGCGCTAAACCAGAAACTACAGCGAAAAATGCCAATGTCATACGATATAAGTGCCTCTTAAATGCAGTTAACCCCGATCATCCCTTTGGCGGATACGGATCGTTACCATGGCTGTCCTTGTTCTGGATCTTCCCGTCCTTGCCATGGACGTAGAACTCGGTGTCTTGGTTCTGGCTGATCTTGCGCCCGGCATCGACAGCATCCTGCTTCTTGTCGAAGTGGCCGCTGCTACGGGTTGCGCCGTCTTTCTTGACGTCCCAGCCGCCATCGGCGTTGGGCACAACATGATGTGATCCTGGTTTCTTTGGCATGGTCTCCTCCTGTTTACATGATTATTATTTGCGGGAATTCCCCGCCGAGATTTGCAATATGTACATCAGCCACGAATCGGTCTTAAGGACAATAGCCCTGAGCTGTTCATCGGTCAGCGCAGTCTCCAACTCGTGGACCCGATTGAACAGCTCGATCAGTTTCACCAGTGCCCGGGTGTCATGCAACAAGAAGTCGGTCAGCGGATCGCTGTTCAACTCCCGGCAGACATACAGTACCCTGGCTCGACGGGTTGGCTTGCCTTCATGTAGCAGGTCCTTCTGATTGGCAATCCCCGGAATCCATGCGGCAACGGAATCGTCGGGTGCCAATCGCCTGAGCAGGTGGTTCCACAGCTCCCTGAGCGAGCTCAGAATGTGCCTTGCCCGGTCGGTATTGTTACCATGCAGGGCATCCCGAGCGCCGATGTACGGCCGGGCGAGCCCTGGATCGACCTGCTGCAGGAGAGCGATGCAGCCCGATGTTTCCAGCTCCGCCTCAGCGACAAGCTGAATTTCCGTTTCGGCATCTTCCTCATCCCGCTCATCCCAGGGGTAAAGGGTCTCGAGCGCGAAGCTGGTGGTGTAGATTTCACGGGTGGCCCCAGGCAAAACAAAGGCAGGCAGCCGCGTGATGTCCGAGATCTCCCGCAGTGACTCGGCCAAACTCCCATACGAGGCTGACACATGAGCTATTGAGCTCTCCAGCCCCGAGATAACTGGCATCTCAATTTGAAAGCGACTTCTTATCGCCTCGAAATCGATGCCTGCCATGAGCCGTTCCGTGGCGGCAAGTCGCAGAGAAGTATCACACAGGGCCAGCTTGGCGGATGCTTGAATCTGTGAAAAGTGTGAGAAATCGTGCTGGATGGGCTTGATACGCTCAAGCCATGACTGATGTGTCGCCGCAAGGCTCTCGGCAATATGGCTTGTCGCGGTGGTCTGCTTTATCAACTCCTGCCAGTGTTGATTTGCACCGGCTATCTCCTGTATTCGGGCCACTACTCCAGACATTTCGAGGGCGCGACTGATTTCCAACTGCTGACGACGGATGGGTTCCAGCGTGCGCTCCATCTGCTCAATTACATTGAAGTAGGACGGTTTGGCCAGCCGGTTGATAGCATCCATATCCTGATGGAGCTTGGCGAGAGCAGATTTTGCAGTTTTCAAATTATCTGACATAGAACCACGATTCTTTGATTGCGCTTCCTCTACAAGAGTTCATTCATTCTCTCCTGGAAATAGGTCGGATACTTCTCAATCACCGCGATGGCTGCATCCCGGTTTTGTTTCAGTGCCTTGATCACATCTTTTTTCTGGGTAGCCGAAAGGTTCAATGACGCAGCCAAATCCTGCGAAATAACACGATCCGAAAATCCGAGTTCATATAGGGTAATGGTGGTTTCTGTGGGCAAGCCATATTTGAGACGCTTCTGGAAAAGCTGCAGGCGGCTTATCAGATCGCCAGTGCCATCTTGTCCAAGTGTTTCTATGAACTCACACAACGCGCCGATTAGTAGTGCACCGTCATATGCGAGTGTCTTTTCACAGACGTTTACGACATGATCGATCTGAAACTCTCGCCGCTTGGAACCCCATATCATCTTGGTTTTTCGTTTACGGATAATTCTCAGCAATTCGCTGAAAGGCTGTCCGTTGATCCATTCATGTGCGATCTCTTTTAGTACCTTCGGTTTATCGAACTTCGTAAATATGCCACCATTGATATGCCGGGTAAGCAATGGCCAGGCAATGTCTAGCACATCTGTTTCATCAGCAATCGAAAGAAGACTGTCTGCGTTGGACTGAACCCATCCATCAATGGCTTGGGCATCCTGAACACCATAAAGCGTCCTGCCGTAGATTTTACGGCGAGCTGGATCGGTGATGTTTGTGGAGATGTTTTCCGCGAGAAGCTGAAACAACTCGCGGATATGCTCTTTTTTCTGATCATCGGCCAGGAAGAAAGCAAGCGTTCCTTCGGCCAGGCGGAGCACATCGGCTTCAGATAGTCCGCCATCAGTCTCATCCCAATGGGATAACAAGAAGCTTTCTACAGCACAAATCAGACTGATTCTCCAGGTAATTTGCCGCTCAACTCTTTCACGTGAGAATCCTTTATCCCCATGTTGTGCGGCTATCCCCGCGGCGAGTTGGACTACTTCATCAGGGTCGCTGATGTAGGCCTTGGCAAAGTCCAAAGCCCCCATACGTAATGGGATTTTTTCATCGTCACTTTTAATTGGCGCAAAGATAGAGAGTAGATTACTGATACATGGTTCTGAGTTGACAGGGTCCAATAGCTCTTTGACCTGCCTCCAACGCCACTTATCTTTTCCGGCTTTATGCCGTTTATCATAAAGAAATGGGTCTGCAAATAGAACGCTGCCTTCAGTATGCATTCCAGAACGCCCGGCGCGGCCGATGAGGTTGTGAAAGTCGCGTACTTTGATGCGCTCCTCCCCCTGATAAAAACCAGTTACGATAAGGTAACGAATAGGAAGGTTAACACCTTGAGCCAAGGTGGATGTACAAACAACGAATTTAACGAGGCTTTCTCGCATGGCGTGTTCTACTGCCAATCTGATTCCATGAGGCGTATTGCCATGATGAGAAAAAATGCCAAGTGAAGCACTCTTTGTGGATGTATCATCTGCACCAAGATTTGCTATATGAAGTAGATTAAGTCTTTCCTGTTCTTTTTCGTCAGAAATATTTGAAGGTAAAGGCAACGAAAGTCCTCTTGAATAATACTCAACGGCTTTTTTGCATATATTCGATGCAGTTTCTGGTTTTCCACAGAAAATCGCTATACCGCCTTTTTTAACCAGTTTTAGGCCAAGATAAAGTGCGACAGTTTTTCCAAAATCAGGATTTGGGTTGCCATTGAATTTAAGAGCTTGTTCCGGAAAAAAACGATCAGACTTCTCTCTTGGCTTCCTCCCGAGATTGAATCTTTCAATCACCCTCGGAACGAAAAACTCGTTTTGTTCGGCGTCACGGCTGTCAACGTACTCGATCCTTCCCAACTGATCTAGCCAGCTCGCGAATCCGACTGACCTGAAAGTCGGAATCAGGGTTGTGCCTTCGACGACATTGGGCTCGCCGTTCAGCCATTCTCCGACAGCCTCGGCGTTGCTGATGACCGCTGAGATCAGCACCTTCTGGGTTCCTTCGGGAATCATGGAGCGCAGCGATGTTAGGAGCAGCTCGTATGTGATGCCTCGGGTGCCGCTGTCAAACTGGTGGCCTTCATCAAAGACCAGCAACCCAACGTGGGCAGCCAGCTCCGGCGCGTGCCGAAGGACGTAGACCAGCTTCTCAGGGGTTACAACCAGAATCTGCTGGTGTCCCAGGAGCTCGGCAATTTCAAAATCGGTCTGTAAAGCGTCGGAAAGTTCATCAACCTTGGTGGGTTCATTATGGAATGCCTCGACCAAGCTGTTCTTGATCTCGTGGCACAGAGCCCTGAACGGGGCGATGATGATGGCCAGTGATACACGGTCGGCCAGAAACGCGCTTCGAAGGATCAGTTCCGTTGCTTTCGTTTTACCTGCACTGGTGGGCATTTGAACGATGGCAGATTCGCCTTTGAGAACGTCAGCCTTGCCTAAGAGGTGTTGCGCAGGCCAGAGCTCTTTGATGAATGATTCCTTTTGCAGCGCATGGAGCCATTTGTCACGGGGTAGCCCGGAATATGATGGCAGGGCTTTCCAGACGGAATTTTCGAGCTTTTTCCTCAATACAGCCGCGATCACATCGCCAAACAGGAGTTGCCTGGGAGTGCCGAATTCATAGACGGCTTCCCTCAGTTTTGTGGCCAAATCGAGAAGATTTCCTTCGCCATTCCCATCCTCGAAAAACTGGAGAATCCATTTTGAAATCCCGTCGATGAATCCGCCGAATGGTTCCTCAGTTCCATCAAAATAGGTTCTCAGATCGGCCTGCAACAACCAGAGCAACAGGTCTTCCAAACCATCACCATCCAGATCCGGGCAGTCGCCATCGATGCGCTTCGCCAAGACCGAGGCACTTCCGGGTAGATCACAGAGGTAATAGGAAGCTGAGCCAAGGAGAACGAGGTACGGGTCGAGAGTCTCGTTCAATTTCGACTGCAGATAAGCATCAAAAAAGCGGGCTGAAAAAAGCAGGGTATTTCGCAGTTCTGTTAGGGCGTCAGGCGGCAGTTCATCACGGTTAATTGCAGCGGCAAGGTCGCCCAACAAACCAATCGAGAGCGTGAAGAGCTTAGCCGGATCTTGTGCGATTTTGATGTGATGCTCTTCCGGAACACCGTACTCGAGCATCTTGGCCTTTGACCGGGTGACACCAAGCAGGAGTTGGGATTTCTTTTCAGGCCTCATCCGCAGCCCTCCTGTAGAGCTCGTGGACCAGGTCCATCATGCCGGGTCCCTTGATAACCAAGAGGACCAGCTTGTCACCATTTGGGTGAGGAATATGCTCCTTTGACTTTGGAGACTTCGGAATCTTCCCACAGTTGGAAGATGCTATGACATTCGTATCGAAGTGTTCATCTGAGATGATTGCTGCGGCACCAAAGGACTCCTTGTACGGAACGTCTACTGGATTCTGAAATCGATCAACTAGCTCAGCTTGCTCTCTATTGCCTTTATCGAACAGCTTTTGCTTAATAAAATGTAGTGATTCACCTATGCGGAGGTGATCTTTTGCTGAATCATTAATAGCATTTTGTAGCCGGTTTTTCCCAGAACCTGAGAACTTAGTCTTGGTCTCGAATACAATCAGCACATCCTTTGGAGACGTCGAACAGTCCTTTTTGTGGAAGCGAAATCCAATTACATCGCTTCCTTTGGGTGACTCGTCTCGAATGACTTTGGAGCCCCAGCGTACTCTGGGAACCCAGAAGCCGAGGAGCCACTGGAGGTAGTCAGAAACGAGGATTTCACCAAAATCACCAGCTCGTATTCCTGGGCCAAGCTTCGTAGAGCAGCAAGGGAATTTAAGTGTATTGAGATAGTCTTTACGAGTTTGCTTTCCCCGGAGGAAATCAATTTCAGCATCCAGGCAATAATGATTCCGGAAGTGTTTCGCCCATGCGGAGAGCACATCGTCGTCGCCCTGATGCTGGAACTCCCAGACTTCGACTTCCTTGCCGTCGCCAGTCTTCAGTCGTTCGCCGGTATCGACGAGCCATTTAGTGTGTTCCGAAGTCCAAGGCATTCACGTCCCATCCCTGAGTTATTTGACTGTTAACTTCAACAGCTCATCGTCCAGTCCATAGCGAACCACGTCGATCCGGTCGCTGCGTTGGGATACAAAGTCTCCGGTCATCACGGGGAGCTGGAATGGGAAGAATGCCGGGTTGTTCAGGAGCAGCCCCAATGCGCCCTTGGCCTCCGGGGTTGCCAGGAGTGCGGATTCGAACATCAGGATGGCCAGGTTTGGCTCGGCAATGCTCACAGGAGCGGCTTTCTCATAGCAGCCTTTAGCCTCGGAATCCTTCAGGGCTCCCCAGGCGACAAAGGAGCGGATGACAAATCTCGCATAGCGGCTCACGGTCTGCCGGTCGCCATACTGCTCCTTCAGACGGTTGATGATTTGCGTCTGGGTCACCTGGTCCTGCAAGGCCAGCAGACGACCGGTCTGCCGGGCCACATTGAACCAGAACGGATAGACCGCCGAGATCATCCCCCAGTGAACTGCCAGGGCCATCGCCGGGTTTTCCCGCAGAAACGCCAGCGAGGCATCCCGGAATGGAATCAACTCAGGGTCAGGAGAGACCAATATTTTCATCAGATTGTTGACGACAAAGGTTCGGGTCTGGTCGCTTCGTTCGCCTTCGGAACCGTTGCCTTTTCTGTCCGCGAGGAACTCATGCAGCTCCTGGCGGATGGTTTTGGCGTCAAGTCCTGCCAGCAGCAGATTGGCAGCTTTTTGCATCCACTCGAAACGGATAGCCTGCTTGATGCCAATGGCTTCGTGTCTTTTGCCCATCACCGTGTTCTCCTTTCAAACTTCACAAGGGGCACGATGACTTCTTCGATGGCTACACCGCCGTGACCTACGATAGCCTCTCCCGGATTCACAAACGCGCCGCGACCACCGGCCACCAGGGGAAAGTAGTCTGCGGGCAATCCGACCGGCTGCCACTCGTGGGCAAACGGGAAGGCCCCAGCGACCTGAGAACGGAGTTCCGGCGTAGGATAGACACGAACACGCTCGCCGCGAGTTTCAGCAATCACACCTTCAGATGGGCGACCTTTGCCGTCGCATTGGATGTTGCCGTGATCGGCCGTCAGCCAGACCTCATAGCCGTAATCCAGCAGTTGGCCGACCAGCGAGGAAAGAAATCCGGCATGGCACCACTGCTTAATCTGGTTGTGCATCCCGGCCGACCCAAGTTGCATGCCGTGCATGATCTTGTCGACCTTGTCCACGACCAGCCCCACCACCTTGGTCTTGCCGGGATGAATTACGGAGTCGAGAACGCTGGATGCATCGCCGTCGCCCAGGCCGCGCTGGTAGGCGACATCCAAGCGGGATAGGCCATGCCCCTCCCAAAATTGCTTCCAAAGCTTTTCTTCGCTATTGGTCGAGTTGATGGATGACGGAAAATAAAGCGGCGGCTTGCCCGAGAAGATCGATTGCCGCGATACCGAGGTCAGCGTCGGAATCCAGGCGAAGGTCGCGGATTCGCGCATGACCAGATTGGCATCCTGCTTTTGCAGAAGCTGGCGGATTGTCACCCACTGATCCAGGGCCAGACCATCAACCACGATCAACGCGGCACGGCTATTGCCGGAGTCCTCGATATCCCGGGCCAGGCGGCGCGGCACATGGTGCAGCATGGCCGGATTCGTCGGCGGCAAGTTGATCAAGCTGGAATAGTGGTCGGCCAACCAACCGGCAAAGGTCGTGTTCAGTGCGTCGCCGATTTCCTTGAGCCGGATCTGATGTTCGGTGCTGTTGCCGCAATGGACCAGCGAAGAGAGCTCGGCCCATTTCAGTGCGAAGGCGGTCCAGTCAGAGTAACGCGCTTCCGCTGCGGGCAGCTCCTTCTCGACAAGGTCAAACAGACGGGAAACACGAAGCGCTTCGTCATCTACACCGGCCACGGCAATACCGCTTCGAACCCAGGACCCGGCATCCACTTTAATGTCTGTGGCCTCGACAGGGATGAGTTTCCCCTCCAGGAACAGGTTGTCGATGTAGACTTTGATGTCCTGATGGTCGAACGGCAGGCGATCAGGGCCGGGATACTTGAGGCCGTATTCCGGCGAATCTTCCCGTACCTGATTAGCGCTACCGAGCCTGAAAAGAAATAGCGGCCAGCGTTCCTGCAAAAAGGCGAAGAAGGCTTCATCGTCCGGAACGATTTCAGAGAGCGGCCAGGCTTTGAAGCCATCATGCCCCTTGAGAACCTGGATAAGCCGCTCGGCCAGCATCAGCGGGAGCTGAAGCTTGCCGTAGTGCAGGCGCAGCAATGCGCGAAGCAGCTCCACCTCGCCCCCAATCAGTTCCGCCGCAATGCCGAACACATGGCGGAGGATGAAATCCTTGGTGGCATTATCGCCCATGCGATCCGGCGGCGACTTGCGCTGGGCCTCGAAAAGTGCGTCCAGCAGACTTCGGTCGAGCTTCTCGATAACCGGATAGCTGAGCGTTGGGAAGAGATCCCCCAGATTGAACGACAGCTTGCGGCCCGCCTGGAGCAGGTCGTATGGCAGGGATTCCAACTCGGCATCCTGCAAGCGGAGAATCACCACCAGGTCGGTATGTTCGCCGCGATCCCAGATCGAGCGGTATTTGGACTCATAGGCGTATCTGAATTCGACCGGGTCATTGAACTCGATCAGGTCGAAGCCGCGCCCGCGTAATTCAAGCGCCAGTTTTTCCTCGGTCAGCAGGCAATCCGGATCGGCGACCAGGGTCAGCTTGCTGACATTGGGAACGAAGTCATTCAGGATGGCGTCTCGCCAGCTACTCATTGAGCGCCTCCCTTGATGATGCGCAGCATCAGCAGCGACCGGATTTCCGGAACGATCTGCCGCGCTGATTGCAGTTCATGTCGCCACTCAGCCTCCTCGGCATCACAGCGGGCCAGACGGTACTGGCGCACTTCGGGCAGCCCCACTCGCTCAATAGCCTTCCGCCGAGAAGCGAAAGCGACCATGCCGCGTTCTTCTTCCCGGGTCACCGAGGCAATGTGCGCCTGCTGCAGGGTGTCAAACAGCTCCTGTCCGGCCTGTTCGGCTGCTTCCTGCAAACGCTCATGGGCGGTGATGGATTCATCCTGCCCGAGGGTGGTTTTCACCTCGGCTTCGGCTGTCTGCAGCGCATCCCAGATATGCCGGGCCGTGGGCAGAAACAGTTTGCCTTCCTCGCTCAGAAACACGCTGACATAGCCCCGCCGCACCATGGGGATGCGCAGGAGGTTTGTCTTCTGGTGCATCCCTGCCTGAAGGCGAATCTCAAACAGCCCCCAGAAACCCGAGATGCTGGCTGGCAGTCCATTCACGGTTACGCAAGGCAATGGCTGACCTGCCGCGACCTGCGGTAAGTTCAGGACCAGCCCACGGACACGGTTGTTTTCAAGATTGAGCAGAGTTGCGTCGGTCAAGCGATCAGCTTCCCGGGCGCTGAACACGGCTTTGCGATGCTCCTGGCCATCCGGCCAATTTAGATCCCACCAGGAGCGCTTGCGACTGGCCACACCGCCATGGGAGTTGAGGTAACCGACCGTCATCCGTTCTACCCAATGGGGTAGCGGATGGGAGCGCAGACGCTCAGCGGTTTGCAAATCCGGTTCTTCGGAGATGCCATAGATGGCGGAGGACTCGCGCACCTGCTGGATCTCATCACGAATCCTGGCCACCGTGTGATCGACGGAGGTTTCGATACCGTCAGGATTAAGGATGGCCGAGGCAAACACATCCTCGAACAACTCACCGGCCTGGGCCGAGTCGAGCACGTCACCGGTTTTGTCGATGCCGAATTCTTCAAAGATCACCGAGAGCTTCTGCTCCAGCACTTCGCGCACGCGGAACTCGACCGAATCTGCAATAACAAAGTTGATCGCCTGTACGGTTTTTGGCTGACCGATACGGTCCACACGACCGATACGCTGCTCCAGTCGCATGGGGTTCCAGGGGATGTCGTAGTTGATGATCACATGGGCGAACTGCAGGTTCAAACCTTCTCCGCCCGCATCGGTGGAGACCAGCACGCGATGTGATTTACGAAAGGCATCCTGGGCCTGCTTACGTTCCTCCATGTCCATGGAGCCGTTCAGGGTGACCACCGAGATTCCCCGGGCTTCCAGAAACTCCTTCAACATCTGCTGGGTGGGAATGAACTCGGTAAAGATCAACACCTTCAGATCTGGTTCGTTTTCCTCGGCTTGCAGCTTGTAGATCCACTCGATCAGCGCCTCGGCCTTGGCGTCTGGACCCGCTTGTTCGCAGCGAACCGCCGCATCGAGCAGGGTCTCCACATGGCTGCCTTCGCTCTGCAGGGCGGACACATGGGATTTCAACAGCTCATCGAGCAGCTCCTGTCCGTCCATGTCGTACAGCTCGTCGAAATTTTCAGAGCCATCCCCGCCGATCTCAAGCTCTGTCAGGCGCAGGTTGGCCTGTTGCTCGCCATCCTTGAGCACGGCAAGTCGTCGCTCCAGCGTGGTGCGGATTGCCCGCGTGCTTGAAACCACCAACCGCTGCATCAGGATCATCAAAAAACCGATGTGGCGCTTCTTCTCCCGCAGGGCCTGGTTGTAGCCCTCGCGCACATAGTCGGTGACCGCATCGTATAATAGCTGCTGCAGGTGGTGGCGTGTTTCCCAGGCCACCAGTGCCATCTGCGTGCGGCGGGGTTTGAAGAGCGGCTTGCCGTCGGCATCGATGGCCTTGCGTTTTTCGGTGCGGATAACATACGGGGCCACCCGCTCGCGGGAGACGCTGTCCATATCCGGGAAGGCATCGTCATCCAGCAGGCTCATCAAACGATGAAAAGCATCAGTCTTGCCCTGGTGTGGCGTGGCCGAAAGCAGCAACACATAGGGCGCGGCCTCCGCCAAACCCCGGCCGAGCTTGTAGCGGGCGACTTGATCAGTACTGCCACCCAGCCGGTGCGCTTCGTCTACGATCACCAGGTCCCAACCGGCTGTAATCAGATCCTCGAACCGGCTGCGGTTGTATTCGGCGACCCGTTCGGCGGTCCAGCCGCGCCGCTTGTCCATGGGCTTGACCGAATCCAGGGAGACGATGACCTGATCGAACATCGACCAGGCGGAGTTCCGGTGGTCTGCGCCGGGTGCCAGCCGCTGTAAAGTGCTGATGTCGTCACCCAGCACAAGTTGGAACTGTTCGTTAAAGTGGGTCTGCATCTCCGCCACCCATTGGGTGGCGATCCCTTTGGGAGAGACGACCAGGGTTCGGCGCACCAGACCGCGCAGCTTGAGCTCGCGCATGACCAGACCGGCCTCGATAGTCTTGCCGAGACCCACCTCGTCGGCCAGCAGGTAGCGCACTCGGTCGCCGGAGATGGCCCGGGACAAGGCGTGGATCTGGTGCGGCAGCGGGATGACGTTAGACTCCATGGGAGCCAGCAGAACATGGCCATCAGTGGCGCTGGTTGAGCCTTCGAGCACCTCGGCCACCTTGGCTGCAGCGGCCACATAGGCAATGCGCCCAGCCTCGATTTCCGGCTGCAAGTCGGCAATCAGCTGCCGCAAGGCGGAGCGGGGAACACGCACAACCGCGTCCTGGTTCGGCAGCCAGACACGGCACACCGTCTGCCCCCACAAGGTCTGTTCTTCGATGACCTTGCAGGCGCTGTTATGAACGGTGCTGTATTGCCAGTTATTCATTATGCCACCTATTATTTGAAACCACAGG
>JBDRTM010000215.1:0-3829 GCA_043824065.1 Planctomycetota bacterium
GCTCGCCGCTGCCTATCATGAAGGCGATTATGGACGTGGCCGACCATCCCAACGTCGGTGTCTGCTGGAACTGCAATTCCCAGGACCTTCAAGGACAGGGGCTCCAAGTTAACTTCAACCTGGTCAAGGACAGGTTTAGTGATATCGTCCACGTCCGCGAGCTGAACATCGGCAGCTATCCTTACCAGGAGCTGATGAATCTGTTTGTGGCGATGGATTACGCCGGCTGGATACTTCTCGAAGCCCGCACAAAACCCCAGGACCGCCTCAAGGCACTGGCCGAGCAGCGCCAGGTCTTTGAGGATATGGTCGCCAAAGCCCAGGCCGGCGGAGCGGCCCGGCGAGAAGGTGACGGTGTCAGGATTATCAAGGCCGGGAAAAAGTTAAGGGTGGAAATCAACAGCAAACTGTTTACCGAGTACAACTATCAGGATGTTCCCAGGCCGTTCTTCTATCCGGTGATTGGGCCGACGGGCGAGCCGATTGTTCGGCACTGGCCGATGAAGGAAGGAAAGAACGAGGCGAAGGACCACGTGCATCATCGCAGCCTGTGGTTTACGCACGGAGAGATAAACGGGCACGATTTCTGGGGCGAAGGCGGAAAAAGCGGAAAGATTGTTCACGATAAATTCCTCAAGGTCACTTACGGCCGCGACATGGGTGTAATTCAGGCAAATAATAAATACGTGGCACGCGACGGCCAGGTTATATGCACGGATACCCGAACGCACAGATTCTATCCGCCTGTGGCGGAGCCGGATGGTCAAATAATGGACTTCGAGATAACCATCCACGCCTCAGAAGGCAAGGTAGTTATGGGTGATACCAAGGAAGGCTCAATGGCGATTCGATTAACGCCGACAATGCGACTCAAAGGGGAAGTCGGAAAAGGACATATTCTCAACAGTGAAGGTCATCGCGACAAGGAAACCTGGGGTAAGCGGGCGGCCTGGTGTGATTATTACGGGCCGGTGGAAGACCAAATCGTAGGCGTTGCCATTTTCGACCATCCGCAGAACCCGAAACATCCGACCTGGTGGCACGTTCGTGATTACGGACTGTTTGCGGCCAACCCGTTCGGAGTGCATAACTTCGAGAACAAACCAAAAGGCGTAGGAGATATTACCATCGGCGCCGGTGAAAGTTTGACCTTTAAGTATCGTTTCTATTTCCATAAAGGCGATACGAGCCAGGCCAAGGTGGCTGAGCATTACCGCGAATACGCGGCAGGAAAATAAGCAAAATATATGCCGGATAAAACCTTTGTAAGAAATATAGGAGAAAAATTATGAGCAAGTTAAGTCGTAGAGATTTTATGAAAAGTACCATGGCTGCCGGTGCGGCGATGGCGTTGTTGGGCCCTAATTCACGCGTCCGCGGTGCCAATAACGACCTGCGGTTTGCGGTGGTCGGCACCGGAAGCCAGGGCGGTAGTCACATCGGGTTATTCAATGAAAAAGAGGGTGTGCGCGTGGTGGCGCTTTGCGATGCAGACCAGGCCCAGGTGAAAAAAAGGGCAAACGCTTTCGAGAAGAAATACGGACAGAAGGTCAAGACGTATATTGACGTTCGCGAGCTGCTGGAAGACAAGAGCATTGACGCTATTACCTCTGCGACGCCCAACCACTGGCATTCGCTTGTAACGATATGGGCCTGCCAGGCGGGCAAGGACGTCTATATCGAGAAGCCCGTCTCGCACGAGATATGGGAAGGCCGTAAGATGGTCGAGGCCGCCCGCAAGTACAACCGTATCGTACAGACCGGAACGCAGAAGCGTTCTTCCGAGGCCCACAAAAACGCCTATGAATGGATTCACAAAGGCAACCTTGGTCCTATTAAGTGGGTCCGCTCTCTATGCTACAAGGCCCGCTTCGAAGGCACCAATGGAATTGTGAACGGGACCAATGGCCCGAATCCGGTGCCGGAGAGTGTGGACTATAATCTGTGGTGCGGGCCGGCCGAGATGGAACCGCTGCGACGAGAGCAGCTGCACTACAAATGGCACTGGGTCTGGAACACGGGCAACGGAGACCTCGGCAACCAGGGAATCCACGAGATGGACTTGGGCCGCTGGGCGCTGGGCGACCCGAAGCTGGCGCCGCGTGTGATGAGCTTCGGCGGCAGATTCAGAGTTAACGATGCCGGCGAGACAGCCAATACCCAAATCGTATTTTTCGATTATAAACCCGCTCCTCTAATCTTTGAGGTTCGCGGCCTGCCTCGCAAAATGGGCGACAAGTCGATGGACGGCTGGCGCCGCACCGGTACCAACATCGGTGTCGTCGTGCAGTGCGAAAATGGCTATTGGGCCGCGGGCGACGGCGGCGGCCGGGTCTGGGATAACGACGACAAGCGAACCGACAAGCAAATCTCCGGTGGCGGTGGCGGCAGCCACCACCAGAACTTCATCGACGCCGTCCGCAGCCACAAGGTCAGCGACCTCAACGCCGATATCGAGAAGGGACATTTCTCCAGCGCACTATGTCACATGGGCAACATCTCTTACCGGCTGGGCAAAAAGATGTCGGTCAGCGAGGCCAGGAACAGCATCGACAATGAGTACGTCATGGATTCGTTCGAGAGGATGCTCGAGCATCTCAAGGTCAATGAGGTGGACCTGGAGAAAGAGCCAATCACCATGGGCCCGATGCTGACGATGGATCCCAGAAGGGAAAAATTCGTCGGCGAATACAGCGACTGGGCGAATATGTATGTGAAGCGAAACTACCGCGAACCGTTTGTTGTACCGGACAGGGTTTAATGAAGTTTGCTCTTTGCAATGAGATGTTCGAAGACCGGCCGATGGCCGAGGTCTGCTCTACCGCCAGCCGATTAGGGTATGACGGGATTGAGATAGCGCCCTTTACCCTGGCGGCTTCAGCGGAAGATATCAGCGCTGAGCAGCGGAAAGAGGTTCGGCGGGTTATTGCTGATAACGGTCTCCAGACCGTGGGCTTACATTGGCTTTTTGCCGGGCCCACCGGTCTGCATATGACGACTACCGATGATAAAATCTGGGGCAGGACAAGGGATTACTTGTCCTGCCTTCTTGATTTATGCAGCGACCTGGGCGGCAAAGTGTTAGTGCTCGGCTCACCAAAGCAGCGAAGTATCGTTGAAGGGCAAACCAAGGAAGGTGCCTGGAAAAGGGCTGTGGAATTGCTCAGCAGCGTTCTGGATAAGGCAAGTCAGGCCGGCCTTACCATCTGCCTTGAGCCGCTGTCGCCAGTGGAGACCGACTTTATTAACACGGTCGCCGAAGGGATGCAGATGGTTCGCCAAATCAACCATCCGAACCTGAAGATTCACCTCGATGTCAAGGCGATGTGCTCAGAAGCAACCCCGGTGCCTGATATTATCCGCTCGGTCCGGGCCGAGGACATCGGGCATTTTCACGTCAACGATGCGAACCTTTACGGCCCTGGGATGGGAGATGTGGACTACGGCCCCATTGCCGAGGCCATAAAAGAGGTCGGTTGGAACAAGTGGCTCAGCGTCGAGGTCTTCAAATACGACCCGGACCCGGAGACTATCACCTGCAAGAGCATCGAATACCTGCGGTCGTTTTTTTAGTAGGGCTAACCGAGAACGCGCCGAACGCGCCAGGCTGGCGGTATCAGTTCCGGGACGTGCCAATCGCTTTTGCAGCGATGGCACTTAGCCATATCCGGCCTTCTCATTTTGCCGCAATTCAGACAGGTTACCAGAGTTATCTTCGGCCGGGTAAGTCTGTAGGTAATATAGGCGGTTAAGCCAAAGGCAAGCGTTCCAATTATCCAGTAAAGCCTTGCATTTTCCGAAAGCCCAACAACAACAGCATCTTTGCTGA
>JBDRTM010000216.1:0-8762 GCA_043824065.1 Planctomycetota bacterium
TATACAAGTAGTTCATAGTATAATCGGGTCCGCCATCTCGCGAATCCGGCGCGGTGTCTCTGCTGCGGAAGATGGCGCCTCGGCTGGCTTGGACCTTCTTGGCGACTTCGGCCCAGACGACGCCGGAGGTATCGTCTGTGCCGATGAATTCAAATAATCCCAATGCAACCACGGTAATGATCACCGCCGCAGCGGCTAATTTTGTGATTGGACTTTTCATAATCATTTTCCTTATACTTAGCGGACTTGGCGAAGCCGAGGCTCCCTTGTCTATCCGCGAGGTTAACATTTCAACGGCCTGGGGATGTCCCTGTTTCCATTTCTCGAAGTTCGGTTCGGTCTTTTTCGAGCCGATTGTCTCTGCAAGAGCTTCATCAAGCCATTTGTCGTTACTATTTTTAGAAATGTTCATAATCAGTATCCTGATAAAATTTTCGAGAAGTTTGAGATTCTTCACTTCGTTCAGAATGACAAATTAGGTTTATCGGTTTTGAGACGTTTCATAATCGCCTCCCGTGAAACCATTACGTTTTAAGTGCTCTGCAATCTTTCGTTTTGCTCTTATGAGCCGGCCGTTCACAGCCTGAATCGAGATGTCCAAAACCTGTGCTATCTGTTCATAAGGCAGATTGTCGTAGTATCGCAACACTATCAGTTCTCTCTCGGCAGAGCGTAACTGCCAGACTGCCCGGCGAACCGCATCAGCGCGGTTTTGTTCAATGTCCGTATTTCCGGCAGAGTGCCGAACACTTGGAGTAACGTATCTGCCTTTGGACCTTAGTATCTGCCTTGCAGTGTTCCTGCAAATGCCGGCCAGCCAGGCTGCAAATCTTTCTTTACTTTTCAAACTCTTTAGGTCGCGACAGGCTATGGCGAATACATCCTGTGCGGCGTCTTCTGCGAGGTCCCTGTCGGCAAGCATCGAATAAGCCAACGCGACCATCGAGCTGTGATAACGCTCATAGAGAGCACCGAAGCTTTCCAAATGGCCATTCTGGGCGGCTTCAACTAATGTTGCTTCCGAATTCAAATTCAAAACAAATCCACCAATTCACAAGAATTAACTGATATCAGCTTCCGTTATTATAGTGTAATTCCACCCGCAAAATGTGCGCAAAAAATGACCCTGCATTCAAAAAATCAAAAAAAAGAATGCAGGGTCATCCCGACCGTCATTTTACATATTTGTCATCCCGACCGGCGTTTTGCTTCTTTGTCATCCCGACCGGAGCGCAGCGGAGTGGAGGGGTCTGGCCAACAACTTAAAACCCATTTCCATTCCGGTAGGGTGGGGCTTGCCCCACCGTTGCCATTATTTCTTGGCCCGCTCAAGTGCTTTATCGAGGGCGCCGAAGCCCGGATTCCATTCGTTGAGGCGGGTGATGTTCTTTCTCTTGGCGACTTTCATAAACTGCTCAAAAGTATCCTGGATTGACTCGGGCATAGGCCAGTCGGCGCTGCTAACTTCGGCCTGTTCTCGCATTTCATCCCAGCGCATCATAAAGGTGTACATCACCGGTAACTGCGCAACCTGAACGCGGAACAGCAGGTCGGTGTCATCCTTAACTGCCGCTTCGGCAGCCTTCAGATGTGCCCAGCCTTCACTGAGCGTCTCGAAGGAAAGGAATTTAGCGGTCTGCTTTTCGAAGCAGCCCAGCCAGTCTTCGCTGGCTTCGACCGCATCATGCGTAACTTTCAAATAAGCCTTGATGTAAGGGCCGGCAAGGCAGTAATAGCCGGCGATGAATTCGTCAATTAGTTCTTGCCCATCCCGCGTTGGGTCCCACAACAGCTTGGCCAGCACCCAGGCCCGGAGCTCGGCCATCTCGGCGCCGTTCGTGGTGTAGGCGCCTTGCTCAAAGATACCTTTGACATTATGCTCGGCAAAGAACTTTACATTCGGCCCCAGCACGCGCAGGTTAGGATGCGGCATTATGTGATGCCTGAAATTCGTAGTGTAGTCCCAGATGTAAAGCCGGTTGCAAATTTTCGACCAGCCGACGATATCATCGCGGAATTCTTTGTTTCGCTCGTCGGCCAGCGGCTTGCTGAACGAGCACTCGATACTGCACAGACGCACAATAACGTTGTCTCGCGGCTTTACGTATTTGGGCGGCTTGCGGGTGTACTGATAGGCTAATGTGCTGATGGCCACGTGTGGAAATTCCTTTTCGATATCGGCGGCGACGGAATTGACAAAACGCAGCATCAATCCTGCGGGGCTGTCTTCTTTTTTTTCGATAGCAGCGCAGCGACTGCATTGACAGTTCCCATGCCAATCGTTTTGGGAGACCGAGGCGATAGTGGCGGCCGGATTTTCACGCAAACGTGCCTTGAGGTTCTTGAGGAGCTCCTCACGCATTTCTTCATTTGTCAGGCACAGTTGAGCACGTTTTTGGGTGCGCTTGCCATTGATTTCGCTGAACCATTCGGGATGGTCTTTGAAGTATTTATCCGGAGGGATTAACGGGTAAAACGTGTGCACAAAACCTTGGTAGGTGTGTTTGCCGCCGCGTTTTTCATCCAGCCGAGGACGGTTTCCGTTACACCGGTTTCGCACCGCCCAGTCTCCGTCAAAGGCGTCAAACCAGTATGGCTCGCGGTATTCCAGCACCGGCACATAACGGACATCCAGCTTGCCCACGTTAAGCGTTGTTTTTTTGGGTATTGTGCTTTCAGTCGAGGACCACCACCGGCAGCCGAGATGTTCTTCAAGGAAAGTATAGACCGCATATAGTGTCCCGCGGGGATAACCGCCGGCTAAGATAAGGTCGTTCCCAACACTGCGGATGATTATCCCATCTGCGCCTAACCCATCAGTGGAAAAGTCGGGAACTGCCGATTTAGCAGCTTTGGGTCCAACCAGCAGACGAGGCCTGCCAGCGACAGGGGGGTGGATTATTTCGAGCTTTGCGCCGGTTATCTGCTGCAAAAAGTCAGCTAATTCGGCGGCGGCGTGCTGTTCGGGTTCGCCGGCATCCTCGGCAATAACTATAACAGCTTTGGCCACGCCGTTTTCCGAAATTGTCAAAGTATCATCTTTGACTGCTTCTTCACATCCAACGACAAGTGACAGGACGATAAGCAGTAATGCAATTTTGTTTTTTTGTAACATCATCGCATAGTCTCCTTCAATTGAAACGTTTTTGTCGATTTATGTATCCTGTGATAAGATAAACTTTACTCAAACTGACCGTTTTGATTGCAAAAATAACCATAAGTACCGTATTAACAATAATATAAGGCAGCTTGTCATTCTGAACGAAGTGAAGAATCTCATTCTGTAAAGGTATACATTATTCTCATTTGTAGGCCAGATGCTTCGCTTTGCTCAGCATGACAGTAAAAATCGGTCAGTTTGAGTAACAATAATATAACACGATTTGTCATTCTGAGCGGAACGAAGTGGAGCGAAGAATCTCATGCCCCCATAATGCGATTATTCTTCGCTAAGGCCAGATGCTTCGCTTCGCTCAGCATGACAGCTTGAAACAGGTCAGTTTGAGAAACCTCACTGATTTTATTACCTTGAAATTTATCTATCTGACATCAGGTTGCGTAGCTGTGCAGGCCGGGAAAGAGTCTGGATAGGTTTACCCAGAGCAAGGTTATTATAATGGCCGCCATGCCTGCAATCGCCAGGAAGCTGTTAATGCGTGGGTGCTTTTTGCCGAACATATAGCGAAAATGGAAATACCCGACATAGACCAGCCAGGATGCCAGCGACCAGAGTTCTTTAGGGTCCCAGCCCCAGTAATCGCCCCAGGCCAATTTACCCCAGTAGCTGCCGAGAACAAGCCCGAGTGTTAGCAGGGGAAAACCGATGCAGATAATACGATAAGTTGCCTGCTCAGGCGGCAGGAGATTTTCGTCGGGGCCTTTGCCGGCTAATTGGGAAATGGCCTGGAAAGTCGCCTTTGCCATAATGATATATGACAGCATATAGACGGCAACGTGGGGCGTGAAAAGCCAGCTTTGCAGGGCCGGGGGCAGTTGCTGCGGCTCAGCGTTAAAGACAAAGCCGGCAGGGAAAAGAACTATAGCGCCTATCAGCATATCAGCGCTGTAACCTCCTACACGCAGGAAACGCCGGCAAAACAATGAGACCGGATAACAAATCATACCTAAGCACAGAAACACTTCGAAGAGATTCTGCAAAGGCACGTGGCGGACGTGATACCAGCGATAACCAAAAGCAAAAACAGCAATCGCAAAGCCGAACAGGTATAAGATGTGTCCAATTTTGCGGCGGCGCAGCAAACTCGTTACAAACGCACACAGATATGCGATAATGTTCGCGTAAATCAGTAAGCCCTGAATTGTGTATTTAATTTCCATACAAAATAATCCAAGTGTCACCCTGAATCCTTCGCTTCGCTCGAGGACAGGCTCCGTGAAGGGTCTTATCTATCGCAAAACTAAGAGATTCTTCGCTTCGCTCAGAATGACAGTTTTGTTACGCATTTTTTGATTTTATCCTTGCAGCTATATGCACAAAGCTGCTGCCAACATCAAAACCTACAAAATGTCTTAGCCACAGGTGCCATAAGACTCCAATGCAGAGCATCCAGTAGCCGGCATAGACCACAGCTAAGCCGGTATCGGAAACGACCATAAGAACGGTGTATTGGCCGGCCTCGGCGTCGTAAGAATGCTGATAGAGATGGTATCCACCGAAGCTAAGAGGGTGGTTTACTTCGATGTCCTTTTCGGCAACCACCTTGTTGTCTTTAGTTATCCGGAGCCAGCTTATGTAATCGCTAATAACTCTGCGATAGCTCAGCGCAAATTTATCTTCAGGCCGAGTATGTCCGCCGAATCGCTCGAAGACGTATTTGGTAGTTAACTGGCCCTCGGGGGATGTAATCTGAACCTCCAGTGCCGGATTGGAACCGGGCTGTGGGTCGTCGATAATTTTTCTGCTCCCGTCCTCGATTATGATTTTGAAATTCTCGAATGTCCTTACGATTTTTACTGTGCCGAACTCAGGGCCTAAAGGAAATTCGGAACTGGTTTCGGCAGGTATTTTCCAGCCTTGGCCATCTCTGGTTTGGATATACAGGTACGCCGGTTTGTAATATTCGATTTGGAAGTCTTTGAGCTCTACCGAGAAGGGCAGCTCCTTTATCTGCTTGCTGCCTTCTAATATGACGCGGTTGTCTGAGTGTCCCTCAGGGATTCTCATTTGGCCTTTTGTGATTTTGTCGATGCCGAACAGTTTTTTCTGGAGTTTATGCCCGGACTCTGAGGCCCACATAGACCCTGCAAGAATAAAAACACAGCCCAAGTGTATTAGTAACAGGCCGGGCACGCGGACCAACCGACGAAACACCGTAAGGGCTATTATTAAAAGAAGCGTAAAAGCTATCCAGTAAACCATCAATGGCAGGCGGTTAATAAAGCTCTGTGCCCGCTCGGCGCCGATAAATGCACCATAGACAGACACCAAGAGCAATAGTATAATCAGCGCCAATCCAACCCACATTACAGCTCGTTTGAACTTATTCATCAGGTTACCTTATATGTCCTTCTTTAAACTGAAGTTTTGCAAAATTGAGGTTAGGCATATATTATTTAAGAAAATCAGCTTTTTCGATTTTCTTAAATAATTAGCTAACTTTTTATTATGCAATAAATTACTGTTTGAAAAGAAAAAAATCAAAAAACAATTTTTTCTTTTCAAAGTATGCCTAACCTCGATTTTGCAAAAAGTCTTTTTTTAGTCAACACGGATGATTATGGCCAAATGTATATAATTTGCAAGGATTTTTACAGATATACTCGTTCAGCCTGTTTCTTGTTCACAGCAGTTTGGAGTTGATATTTGTAATTGCCGTGCTTAGAATATATTACAATCGAAAAATATTTAGCCTCCAAATTCATTTGGGGGTTATCCGCTTTTCATAAAATAGATGAATAATATATTGTAATGGAGGTTCAAACAATGACAAGGCGAATAATGTCAAAAGGCCAGTGCCATCTATGCGGCAGCACTTTCAGCAAGTCAGCGATGACCAAACACCTCAAATCGTGCAAACAAAAAGACCAAAATTCCGAGACGTCATCTCCCGGCCGAAGTCCGCGGAAAACAAAAATCTTTCATCTTGTGGTTGAAGGTCGGTACTCGTCTGATTATTGGATGCATCTTGAGGTGCCTGCTGATGCAACGCTCGAAGACCTGGACAGTTTTCTTAGACGAATCTGGCTGGAGTGCTGCGGCCACATGAGCGCATTTACGATCGAGGGCATAACGTACTCGGTAGCACCAATGGCAGAGTTTGACGACGAAAGCATGGGGGCCAGGCTGGATGAAGTTCTTGGTCCCGGTATGAAGTTTCACTATGAGTACGACTTCGGCTCTACTACGTACCTGGCGATGAGGGTTGTCTCGCAGGAGCAAAAACAAATTAAGGGCAAGTCCATCGCAGTTTTAGCCAGGAATGACCCTCCCTCAATTCCCTGTATGTCCTGCGGTAAAATCGCTGCTCAGGTGTGCACCGAATGTCTTTGGTCGGATAGCGGCGGATGGCTTTGCGATGAGTGTGCTGCCGAACACGAGTGCGGCGAGGAGATGCTCCTGCCTGTGGTCAACTCACCTCGGGTCGGAGTCTGCGGATACACAGGGCAATGAGCAACAAAATTTAGCCCCGCAATTCATTCCTGCGAAACTTGTCCTCGACCTGATCGGGGAGCAGGAATACACGCCTGCCCCGCACCAATTAGGCCACTGCCGCCTGTCCACACATTTCTTTAGCGGGGGTAAATTGGTGCGGGGTCATTGCAAGCGCAGAGTGTCTTTTGTTCGTACCGTCATAGACTGATTAGTTTTTCGATATCTTATGGTTCTATACCAATAATAACGAGAGGAACTGCAGGTACTCCCCGGCCCTGTCGAACGACGTTATAGAATTCACCTTCGTAATAGGGAACACCAGAGCTCATTTGGCTTTGTAGTGTTTTCATGGGGAGTATTTCTACTCCGACGTCTATATGGTCTCCAACGTAGAAGGCAAGATGTTTGACGAAAAGATCATAAGCAACGAACGAATATTTTCCAAATTGTATTTCCAGTGCAACTCTGTCTTTTACGAAATCGGTTTGATTATAACTGTAAATGGCGATCTCGCCAGCCGCTTCGATTTCCTTCTTCTGCTCATCAGGACTCATAGTCAAAGTTATTCGGATTATTTTCTCGCTTTTTGTCACCCAATAACTTACTCGACTTTCTATCCAGTCTTTTGCCTTGAGTAATTCGGCGAAACGAGCGTTCATCTCGACGGGGCTGTATAAAAGCCTGCCTTTCATACCTTTTTCTTTTGAGACTTTTGTCTTGCACTTTTTTGCATTGACCTTGCACACTACTGTCTTGACTTCTTCCCATAGTTTGGGCTTGTGAACCAAAAGGAATTCAAGGCCATTCAAATGTGAATATGTTTCACAAATTCTCATGTCTTACAGTGATGTTTTTTACTTTTCGCTGTCAAACAGCATCGATTGTGCTGCGGCATTCTCCAATGTCCATGGCGTCATGGTCAGCTTATTGCCAGCCTTTCTCGGATCGTATACCGGTTTGCTCATTGGTCGGGTTCTCAATGTACCTGCTTGTTCTTGTTCAATTCTATCATGCGCCAACTTAATATATTCGTGAACTGTTTCAGCTCCAGCGCCTCTCCTATGGTGACTAATTGCTGCAATGATGGATGTGCCGGTGCCGAGAAATGGATCTAACACCCAATCGTCTTCCTTGGTCATTGATAGAACCAATCTCTCGATTAGCTCAACAGGAAATTGACAAGGATGCGCTGTTTTTTCTACATGATTGCTCTTTACATTGGGTATAACCCAGACGTCTCCTGGATTTTTGCCCAAAGGATTACACGAATACTTGCCGGCGTTTGGCCCTTTAAAGTGTTTCTTGCCCGGGTATTTCTGCGGCACTCTGACTGGATCCACATTAAAAAGATACTCCTTTGATTTCGTGAACCACATAATTGTCTCATATCTTCCGGAGAAACGCTTTGAGCAATGTAGCCCATGTTCGAAGTGCCAGATAATCCGATTTCTCATTTTGAGTCCTAAATCGGTGAAGATGGGGTACAAGACTGTATCTATCGGGATGATTGAACCATTGTCTATGTAGTTGCCCACCTGCCAGCAGATGCTTCCATGAGGTGAGAGTGTACGAACACACTCCTCGATAACAATGGCCTGTTGAGCCAGATACGTTTGTAATTTGAGCTTTTTCTCGTATTCCTTCCCGATATTATAAGGAGGCGAAGTGACTATCAGCTGCATTGACTCATCCGGGAGGGTCTTGAGCAATTCCAGGCAGTCGCCAGGATAAACGACAATGTGCTCGGATGCGGAAAAAGTACTGGAGATAGAGTATTTCTCAAACATATCGGGATAGTACCATATGAAGAGATTTGTGTCTATGCTCTTTTTTCTTTGCTGTTACTTCCTTAAAGTCAGAAAATGACCTTTTTCAAATGACTCGTTCGATAGAATCTTATAGCAGAGGAGAGGATTTGTCAAAACAACGGCCCACTACTTTTTGTATATTGCGGGGTAAATACACTTACTGAGACCGAAAATAGTCGCGATTTCAACATATATTTGGTATCTTAACATAATGATTTTGTTGTGTATGCGGTGCATACCAATTTTTTCGGTGAAATCTGTGATTTTGTGAATCGGTGAAATCTGTGGCTATGAATGAAAAATCGGTGAAATCTGTGGATAAAGGTTTTGTATATCTGGTT
>JBDRTM010000217.1:0-2230 GCA_043824065.1 Planctomycetota bacterium
AGGAATAGGCACCACAAAGCCCAAGTCTCTCGGGCGTAATTATGCAAACATGGTTAGGTGCAAATGACTGGCACAAAAGGCATGAGTAGAATATATCGACGCTCTCATCGGTCATGCCGCCCAATCGCTCATCTCTCTCTCCATACGCCTTCAGCGCCAAAGGCAGCAACCTCTCCACGTCTTCTTTACCAGTATAAAGCGTAACTTGTACTTTATCAACGATAGCGCTATATTCCTGATGAATCATAGAATGCAGAATCGTGCCAATATGTTTAATCCTAAACCCTTTTTCATATGAATCTTTGGAGATACGGATCCAGTTCATGTTGCGCTGCCCCACATGCATAAGCCCCATAGCGTAATTGACAAAACGGTGTATCTGACGTTCTAAAATAGGCTCAAAATCCTTCTGCATTTTACGCCCCGCCACTTCCACTATAATGGCAAGCGGCATTGACTTCTGTCCGGCGGGCAAAACATCAATATCATTACCAACTAACTTTATTTTCCCGTCTTCAATCTCATTAAGAGGCTTGGTGTATAAAAATTCAAAAGCCAAACTAGCCTTACTGCCGAATTCCGCATGCATCTGCTCGCGCCTCACACGCTCGCCTTCAAAAGCTGCGGAATAAGGCAAGGGTATTTCGATAGTGGAAACCTTTACCTTAACCCCCCGCACTTCAATGCAACGGGGAACAATCTTCTTGTGGTCAAGCTCTTTAACCAACGCCTCGTAGGTAGTAATACCGGAGGGTTTTATTTCCGGAATATCCGTATCCGCAATTATAGGAAACCCCATATTTATAGCCCCTGCACCGGTAGCGTATTTACGGTCATCAAGAGGTCCGAGAACCAGGCCAAAAGCGAAAACACGCTCTTTGGTATACATAAGGCACTTTTGCGCCTGACCGGCCTTGATTCCGCCGAAGGTAAGCGCCGAGCGGATTGCCCAGTTCAAAGGATATATCGCCGAGACAGTATCCCGTCCGTAAGGAACAATGTAATTATCCCAGCCCATCTGCACGTTTTCTTCTAACAGCTGATCAATTATAGAACGCCCATTAGCCGATGAGCCGACAAAAGTAAGGATATTCCTCTGCTGCAAAGCCCGCACTATTTCCACTGCGGTTTTATTGTCGGGGGCAGCACCTAAAATGGCGGCAAACCCGGCCATACGTCCATCCACCAGCTGGATCCCTAGTGTACGCATGATGGTATCCGTAAAGAATCCGTTACAATCTTTTTGCGGCTCCTCGGCGTATAAATACCTGAGCGCCATTATAATTTCTTCCGAGAACAAAGTCGCCATACCGGCGTTAAGCGCATCCCCCAAATAAGGCAGCCACAATTTTTCCGACGGAACTTGAGGCAAAAGCGACTTTGCGTGCTCCAAAATCGGGATGAGATCTTTTAATTTCTCGGCTTTTGCGTTCAAAAGGGCATTAGCCATAGGAAGATAAAATGCCGTACTGGGAAACTCTATCTTTTCATCAACGCCATTTTCTTTAATGGCTTTATCTAAAAACAACGAAGCCTCTTTAACGATATCGTGCGCCCCCCGGATTACCGCCTCAGCCACTATCTTAGACATACATCTGCTCCTTCTCTTTTGTCATCCCCGCAATGTGCGGATAGCTAAAATTTTCCAGCAACAATTTATCTTTTAATACCGCCACATTCACTTTACCCCTAATAAGCGACAGAAACAGGCCACTGTTACGAATATCGCCTGCCATTATCGCCCCGATAATCACTCCCTCTTTTAAAATTAACTTTTTGTAAATACCTCTCTTCTCGTCAAACATTTCCAGCTTCTCCAGGGAAGCCGCGTCATTTTTTATCTCATAAACACCCAGAGAGATTACCGGCAGACCAAAAAACTCAATAGAATTCATCCCCACGGAGCCGTCATACAAGCAAGCCTTACCCGTCATATTCGCGCCGGCAATCCTACCCTGTTCAACTGCAACTGGCCAAAGGGCATTGACCGCTGTTTTTCCTATAGAAACATCGATATTTTCGCAGACATCGCCTGCGGCGTATATGCCCGAGACGCTGCTTTGAAGATGATTATCAGTCAAGATACCTTCAGCACATTTTAATTTTGCTTCTTTTCCTATATCGATATTCGGAGAAACCCCCTTGCCCACAATAACTAAAGAACAGGCGATTTCTTTTCCCGGATGAAGTTGTATGCCGGTAAGCTGGTTATCGGGTAATAGCTGGGGGG
>JBDRTM010000218.1:0-3551 GCA_043824065.1 Planctomycetota bacterium
ATTTCCCATCTCCTTGAAGATATTGTGGGATTGGCGGATGATGTCAGTGTGTTGCGGGACGGCCGAATAGTTCATTCCGGGTCAATGGCGAAACTGGATATCCCCAAAATTGTCCACTTTATGGTGGGAAGAGAGTTGAAGGATTTCTTTCCTGCCCGAAGTGTCGATATCGGCGCAACTCGTGTCAAGGTTAGAAACCTCTCTTCTGGAAATGGGGTAGAGGATATTTCTTTCGATATTCGAAAAGGTGAAATTGTGGGTATGGCAGGATTAGTCGGTGCCGGACGGACCCAGGTCGCTCAGGCACTATTTGGTATCGATAGAAAAACTTCCGGTGCCATCGAGATTGACGGATGCCGGTTAGAGATTAACTCGCCGACTGACGCCATAGCCAACCATATTGCATTTTTAACCGAAGACCGCAAGCGCACCGGATTATGCCTGGAGCTTCCTTGCAGCTGGAACGTGACCTTGCCGAACCTGGTCGCAATAGGCATGAAGAACATCATCAAGCCCGGCCGGGAAAGACAAATCGTAACAAATATCGCAAAGCGGATTTCCATCAAATGGTTGGGACCACAGGCACCGGTTGATTCACTTTCCGGCGGTAATCAGCAGAAAATTCTTATCGCCCGCTGGTTACTTGCTGAGTCAAAGTTCATGATTTTTGACGAACCTACGCGCGGTATAGATGTCGGAGCGAAAAAGGAGGTGTACTCCCTTCTTAATGAGCTGGCCGAGGAAGGCAAAGCGATACTATTTATATCATCCGAATTACCGGAATTGTTCGGAATAGCCGACCGAATCTTAGTGATGCGCCGGGGACGATTAGTGGGAGATGTAAATCCTAAAAAAACCACTCAAGAAGAAATCATGCATTTGGCAGCAGTGGAGGCCGCGAAATGAATAAATTGGTAAGGCAGTTACTGCCCTTTGGTAGTCTGATATTGATAATCTGTATCCTCTCAGCCCTGAAACCTGATACGTTCCTGACAACGGATAATTTTCTAAATGTACTGCGTCGCTCAAGTGTGAACGGCATTATAGCGGTGGGAATGACAGCGGTTATCATTTCCGCGGGAATCGATCTATCGGTAGGTTCAATGATGGCTCTCAGTGGGATGGTCGGTACCTGGGTGATGATCGTAATCGGCGGGACCAATCCCCAGGGAGCGGCCCTGGTTATCGGCACCTTTGTTGGGATCGTTACAGGGCTTGCCTGTGGTTCCCTGAATGGTGTGTTAGTAACCAAGCTCAAGCTCCCTCCGTTTATTGTAACCTTAGGCACTATGAGCACTTTTCGCGGGATTTCTTATGTTATGAATGCCGGAAAGCCTTATAATGTTCCCCATTACAAGTACCTTAATGAGGGAGTTGTTTTAGGGTTCCCCATTTCCATTTTGATTTTTGCTGTTATTATTGTCCTTGCAGGTCTGCTGTTAAAGTACAGCCGGTTGGGGCGCTATACTTATGCTATCGGCTCAAATAGAGTGGCGGCCTTTCATGCAGGTGTAAATGTGGATGCTTATTTGATACGCATTTATGCTCTAACCGGTTTGGTTGTGGGGATAGCCGCTATGATAACCACCAGCCGGGCCGTCTCGGCCCAACCAACGGCCGGTGTCACCTTAGAGCTTGATATAATTGCCGCAGTAGTGATCGGCGGCGCGAGTCTGTCCGGGGGAAGAGGAACAATCATAGGTACATTAATAGGAACACTTTTAATAAGCTTTTTGCGAAACGGATGTACGCTGTTAGACATCTCCACTAACGTTCAGTTAATAGTGATTGGGGCCATAATTATTGCAGCGGTTGCGGTTGATCAATTAGCGCGTTCCAAGGCAGCGGTTGGACGAACCGAGTAAACACATACATTTCTCCTGCCTGGTTTATAATTCGGGTTAAGATTGGATTTGCCATGCATATGCAAAAGAAATTCGATAAGGACGACAGACGCCTATACCGAATCGGTATAAGCCCCGAATTGACACAAATCTGTTTGAGTATCGTCTGTCACCGCAAGCGATTAACCGATAGTTTTGGTTATGGCGCCGGCCGATACAGCCGAATATCATCGAAGTACATTGTACCAGTCCCACCAGCCAATCAGGTCCGGTGCGCGCGTTGACAAGCCAATCTGTATGATAAACTTAGCCGACAGTAATGCGGTTACTGCAACTCAGGAAAGTCACGCCGTGTTAAATTGAGAATATCACCGAGCGTTGAGGCATAGGGCATGAGGCGTAAGCGGTAGTGATAGGACTTGGCCGGCAAGGTGTATTCAGGGTGCGTTCGCGCACCCCAGCTGTCATCGCCACCGACACCCATCTGCTTATAGTCAAGATTGACGGTTATAGTGTCGCGCTGAGGCAGCTCATGAATGTGTTTGGCTTCTTCAAGGTCTTGCATCGTGAAGGGCCAAGCACTGATGTCAATTGTGGGCATGCCGACGGCGACGAGGCCAACACCTTCGCGGTCGGTCAGGGCCATCCACCGGACGTCTGATTTATTACCGTTTTCCTGAGGCCGGACGTAGCGGTGAACGTGCTCGTTGACGTGGCCGGAATAAAGGCCAACGGCGGCGCCGGTTTTTCTGTCCCAGTAGGTTTCATGTGGTCCGCGGCCGAGCCAGGTTAACTTGTTGAATCGGCCCGGTACGGCCATCTGCATGCCAAACCGTGGCAGGTCGGGCAGGTTATCACCTACCGGGGTGAAGGTTGAATCGATAATAATATCACCATTACCATAAACAGTATAGATAGTCTTATAAGTGGAATTTGTTCCAACGGGGATAGCTGCTTCAGTAGTGATGCGAACAATCTGGGGCTTGATCTGTTTGGCATTTACAGTATTAATGATCCGATTGGGTCCGGCATTGCGCCAGACACCGAGGCGTTTGGGCATGTCGTTTCCTTCGTCATTGTCGAGGGGAACACGCCAAAAGTTGGGGACCAGAGCCGAGGCGATGAGCTGTTTTCCATTGAAGTCGTAAGATTCGAGTGCGCCGGAATCTTTTCCAAACACAAGTTCGAAATTATCGCCTGTTATAGTTATGTTTTGTTCGGTTCGTTTAAGCGTGAGTGTTGGTATTATGTTTGGATCAACAACTGGTGCCGGCGGGACGTTAAAGGGAATCTGGAATTGATCCCAGGCCAGGACGTGTCCACGCTTGGCCCAGGAGGTGTCGGCAGCGAGGGCAAAGACTATCTTAATCCAGTATTCAGCACCAGGTTGGAAGTCTGGCTTTTTGAAGTTGAGCTGAATGTTTCGTTGAGCTCCCGCAGGGAGGGACAGTTTCGGTAAAGTGCCCTCTTTGATTACACGGCCGTCGGCGACCAGCTCACATCTGATATCAGCAAAATCAAGGTTTATGAAATCGTACTCGTTGTAGATGCGGAACTTACCGGACAAAATATCGACGGGCAGGACATGGATTCGCTGGTAAATCTTCTTGACCTCGTAGAGAGAGGGATTGGGCTTTCGGTCAGGCTGGACCAGGCCGTTGCAGCAGAAGTTTCCGTCGTTGGGTTTATCACCGAAATCTCCGCCGT
>JBDRTM010000219.1:0-4781 GCA_043824065.1 Planctomycetota bacterium
AGTGATATTGACCCTGACTACTTTGTGGCAGAACTAACCACCATCGCACCATCTCAGGATTTTTTCAGGGAACCTTCGGGTGATGACATTATAGATGGTTTCCATTGCCGGTTGTATATCTGGTCTAACAAAGACAATACACGCCAGAACCGCATGTGGATCGACGAAAGTAACCGTGTTAGACACACAGATGCGCGCTATCTGTCTGCTGACGGACTTTGGCAGACCAGTTACATTGCTGAGTTCAAATATGATATACCTGTAGAACGCTCTGTTTTTTCGACTGACTTCGGCATCGATGTTAAAATAATAGATACCGAGGACTTACTTGAAGAACAGTTTTCACCTAAAAATGCGATTTTTGCAAAAGAATCCCTTGGTTTAACCTTTGCTGTCCATGATATTGAGCAGTGCGGAGATGGCTCTGTTTTTGTGGTATCCTCTGTTCGCCCAACGGCCGACAGCGAAGAAGTGGTTACACAAAGAGACCCTCGCGCATATAATTACGGAAAGTTTTCTTTAAATCCAGGTCGGTATGTTGCTAAAGCTCGAAGCTCACTTCCACCTATAGAGCTTGCACAGTTATATCACAACGGTGTCGAAATCAAATGGTACATTCTCCTGAACAGCGATTCCTCAATCGTACAAATGGGTGAATGTGAACTCTGGGTCATTATGGACAATGTTGGGCAACTCCAGCGCTATCGAAAAGCCAAAGGTTTGAAAACTTGGGAGTCGATAAGGCCTTTAGTTACTCTGAGCATATCAGAGACCCGTCGGACTGTTGACGAAATCATTGAAGATGTCTATTCGCAAGCGCAAATGCTTGAACCCATACTTGCCACCGTTCGCCTGGATCTGAGCCAGGAAGTGGTTCCGGATACTACTGGACTGTCTCGCACCGGCAAACTATATAAACAACGTACGATAGCCCCGTCTGAGATATCACTCGGCGAATACACAAATGAGATAATGGCAGAAGTAAACCGTCTGAAAAAGCACTCACGTGAGCCGGAATATATAGGCACACCGCAGCCCAATTAAGGCAGAGCAGGCAGGGAAAAACAGTCCAGCACCAATTTGCCCGGATTTTGGCAAGTATTTTTCCGCTAATAGCGAAAGGCCCAGTCGGGGTTGACCAGATGTACGATAATCAAATTGGTGCTGGATGATAATTGAAAACAATCGCTGATTGTGGTAAAAGAGCACGAAAGAGAAACTTAAATCAGGGATTGTTCTTATGGCGGTTCAGTTTATTCTTGGCAGAAGCGGTACCGGCAAGACCAGCTATTGCATAAAGGCTATCGTCAATGCACTGCTGGAGCCGAGCGAGCAGCAGTTGATTCTGCTGGTTCCGGAGCAGGCCACCTATCAGGCAGAGCGTGCCGTTCTGGCTGACGAAGGAATAGCCGGCTACAACAGATTAAATGTGCTTTCGTTCGAGCGTCTTCAATTTTTGTTGTTAGGCAAAAACACAGCCAGGCCGGCCCTTTCACGCATCGGCCGGCAAATGATAGTCCACAGGCTCTTACGGGACAACAAGAGTAAATTGAAAATCTTCGACTCATCGGCATCCTCGTCCGGACTGGCCCGGCAAATGGCACAAACTATCGCTGAGCTGCACCAGTACGCAAAGACCCCGGATGATATTGACCAATTGATGAGCGAGCTGGCTAAAGACGAGCGTAATAGTTTAGCAATCCTGAAGTTTACCGATATCGGGCTGATTTTTGGAGAATACGTAAAGTTTATTGAGGGCGATTTTCTTGACCCCGATGTCCAGCTGACTCGCGCCTGTGCGGCGGTCTCGGCGTCAACTTTGGCCGGAGGTGCGAAGTTGTGGGTTGATGGTTTTGCCGGCTTTACTGAAGCCGAGCTTGCAATCCTCACCGAGCTGCTGAAGGTGGTCGCAGATTCACAAATTGCCTTTTGCCTTGACCCCTCGGAGATTGATTTAGCAAATCCTGCCCTCGAGAACGTTGACCCGGTCGGTTTGTTTAATCCGACACAGCGAACATACGCCGAGCTTGTCGATAGAGTAAAAAAATGTAAACTTCAATTGACCAAGCCGATAATTCTTGAACGAGCGGTTAGATTCTCTGCCTGCGGCCGGCTTGCTCATATCGAGCGTAATATATTTGAACTTAAACCGCCTAAACTTGACTCAGCGGATAATATTCGGATTGTATCGGCGCCGAACGCCCGTGCTGAAGTACGGTTCGTCGCAAGGCAGATACTCGAATTGGTCAAAGAAAAAAGCTATCGATATCGTGACATTGCGGTTATCGCATCGGACATCGATAGCTATCAACACTATATAAGGGCGTATTTCGACGACTATAACATCCCGTTTTTCATTGATAAGCGAAAACCATTAAACCAGCATCCGGTTGTTCAGCTTATTTGCTCGGCCCTGCAGGCGGTTACCGGCGGCTTTGCCCACGGTGATATTTTCGCCTATCTTAAAACCGACCTTGTGCCAATACAGCGGTACGATATCGACCTGCTGGAAAATTACTGTCTTGCCTTTGGCATAACGGCCAATGACTGGCAGAGCGACAGTCGGTGGAATTTTGCGGGCCAGGATAACGAAGACTTTGATGAACAGCGGATAAACCAAATTCGGCTAAAAGCTATCAGCCCTTTGCTTAAACTTCGAGACAGTCTTTGTCCGGTTGACAAATCCACAAAAACGCTCAGTGCCGAGGAGTTCACACAAGCCATTTTCAATTTTCTTGATGACCTTAAGGTTAAGGGGACAATTGGCAGCTGGATTGAAGAAGCCAACAAGAACGAAGATAGTGCTGCTGCTAATGAACATCAGCAATTTTATAATAAGCTTGTGGATATATTCGACGAGCTTGTCGAGGTCTTTGCCGGCCGGATTATGACGGCTGAGGATTATTTTGCGATTATCAATTCCGCTTTTTCGCAGTTGACTCTGGCTTTTATTCCGCCGACTTTAGACCAGGTCCTTGTCGGCTCTATTGAGCGCAGCCGGCATCCTGATTTGAAAGCGGTTTTTTTAATTGGTGCCACGCAAAGACAGTTTCCCGTGCCGATTAGTTCCGAGGGCATATTAACAGACGACGACCGCGGCGCTGCTGAGTCAGCGGATTTCCAGTTGGCCCCGCCGGTAACTCAGATGCTTACCGGGCGCCAGTATTTGGCCTACATTGCATTTACGCGTCCGTCCGAGTTCTTGTGTGTTACCTATCCTTCGGTTGACGATAAGGGTAGTGCTGTGCCTCGCTCGCAATTTATAGACAATCTCGAATCGTTGTTTGAAAATCTCAACGAAAAATCAATCGCAGACGAGGAAATCGACGTTGAAAAAGTTCACAGCGAAACTGAGCTTGCAGATTTGCTCTGCAGCAGGCTCGGCAAAGATGCTTTCCTGACAAATGCCGATGATAATAGCCGGCTTGATGGTTTATTAAATGATATTTGCTCAGATGAGCAGCTCGCAGAATTAGGCTCGAACGTCCTTTCCGCGATAAATTATGACAATTGTGCACGGTTGGCTGAGACGATAGTGGATGAGCTTTTCGGCCGGCAGATACAGGCCTCAGCGACAAGGCTGAGCACTTTTGCCGCCTGTCCGTATCGGTATTTCGCCCGATACATATTGGGGCTGGAGGAACGAAGGGAATTTAAATTTGAGCCATTGGACCTGGGTGTCTTTTATCATAATGTTCTGGATGCTTTGCTAAAGAGTCTTAACGAGGAAAAGAAGGATTTTGCAACAATTGAGAATGAAGAGCTGTTGAAGATTCTCAACGAGCAAATAGAGCAGGTTATTCAGACCAGCTCCTTTATCTCGAACTTCAGGCGCCATTCACCTCACAATGCCTATATTATAAGTTCTGCTGCTGAGGTTCTTGCCGATTGTGTTTTGGCGGTTGGGCAAATGGTACGGGCCGGAAGTTTTAGGCCGAGCTTCTCGGAAGTCTCGTTCGGTCAGCTCCGTCATTCCGAATGCCGCGAGGAACCACCTGATACACTCGGCAAATATGAGCTTGCACTCGGCGATAACCGCGTGCTGTCTTTGGACGGAAAAATCGACCGGCTTGATATTGCAGAGGTTGATGGTGAAAAGATTGCGATTGTTTTCGATTATAAGCGTAGAGATATGTCGTTCAACTGGTCAAAATTTTATTACGGCCTGGATGTGCAGTTGCCGCTCTATATGTCGGCTGTTCGCAACGCACCCGGCTCAAAAACAAAATTTATGCCCTCGGTAAACGTGGCAGGCGCATTTTATATGCCGGTCGAAGTGGGCCCCCAAAGAGCCACTCTCGATGAAATATCGAAGAAAACGGATACTTTCAATTATAAAGCAAAGGGAATATTCAACGGGAGATTTTTCCAGCTATTAGACAGCGCAGCAAGTTCGGGTTGGAGCAAATTTTACAGCTTTCGTATTACCTCCAAGGACGAGCAGTATGGAAACTACAGCATAAGTGCGGCGTTAAATCCGGACGATTTTGAGAAAGTGCTTCGGTTTACAGAACAAAAGATACTTAAACTGGTTCAGGAAATTCTCTCCGGTGGAATTGACGTTAGGCCGTATCGTTTGAGCGGAAAATCACCCTGCAGCTATTGTGAGTATAACTCTGTCTGCCGATTCGATTGGCAGATAAATGACTACAACCCTCTGGTATCACTTGGGAAAACCGAAGTCCTTGAAAAGATGGACGCAGAGAAAATTTGAAATCCGAAGCACGAAACACTTATGGTAAATCCTAAATACGAAATCCGAAGCACTAAACAAATTCAAA
>JBDRTM010000220.1:0-11364 GCA_043824065.1 Planctomycetota bacterium
ACGTAAAATCATATAATAAAATGGCTTATGAAAATATTACCAATTGGACAATTGGTCAAAACAAACCCAATTCAAACCCAATCAAACCCAATTCCCAAAAAGCCAAAATGAACGTAAACTTAACTTTAACAAAGGATTACAGAAAAAAAGATGATTTCGTAGTCCGAAAAAACAAACCCAATTTCGTTAAAGGCCCAAAATGAACACAAACTTATATGTTATAGAGGATTATGAAAATGAAACCGCCTTCCGGCCCCAAAAAAACAAACCCAATTCAAACCCAATTTCTCCGAAAGGCCAAAATGAACTTAAAATCGCTTGCCGGAAAATCCGGCCACACCCGCTCGGCAGTTTCATAACAGGATAGGACAATACTACAAAATTAGAGTTAAGCATTATTTCTTAACCTGACTATGGATGCAGGGAGATTAACCGGGTAGAATGCAAGTATGAAAAACCGTTTTTTAGGATTGAGCTTTTATACAGGAGGATTCGATTATGTCGAACGATAAAATTTCTCGTCGAAGGTTCGTCAAAGATTTGGCAATGGCAGGGGGGGCAATTGTAATGGGAGCCAAGGTAGTCGGCGCAGCCCAACGCAAGCGGGCCGGTAAGCTGCACCTTGCCTGCAACCAGTATCCGTGGACTGTCTTCTATCAGCGGGATAACCGCAATTTCAATAACGAGCTGGATAAGGGACTATCAGAAGTTGCCGCCAGTGGGATGGATGGCTACGAGCCGCTCGCCAACAACCCACAGGAAATCGACCGCCTTAGGCCGCTATTGAAGAAACACGGCCTGCAAATGCGCTCGCTGTACGTCAATAGCGTCCTGCACGAGAAAGACAAGGCCGATGAGAGCATCGAAGCTGTATTAGCTATCGCAGAAAAGGCAAAACGCCTCGGCACAAAAATCATCGTAACCAACCCAAGCCCAATCCGCTGGGGCGGCCCGCAGAACAAAGATGATGCCCAGCTAAAAGTGCAGGCAACAGCCCTTGAAAAATTAGGACGGCAGTTAAAAGCAATGGAACTGACCCTGTCGTATCACAACCACGATATCGAATTGCGCAACGCCGCCCGCGAGTTTCATCACATGATGCTCGGCACCGACCCGGAGTATGTAACGCTGTGCCTCGATGCCCACTGGATATACCGCGGCGCGGGCAACTCGGCCGTAGCCCTCTTCGATGTCCTGAAGCTTTACGGCCCAAGGATTACCGAGCTGCATCTTCGCCAGTCCAAGGACAACATCTGGACCGAGACCTTCGGCGATGGCGATATCGACTACCAGGCCCTGGCAAAATATATGCTAAATATCGGCGTAAAGCCCCACATCGTCCTCGAACAGGCCGTAGAGACCGGCTCACCCAAAACAATGAGCACCCTCGAAGCCTTTAAGCAAAGCTCCAAATACACCCGCCGCATCTTTGCCGGATTTGCGTAGTCTTCGGCGTGGCTAGCTTCGGTTTTGAGAGAGATTGATTTCCCGCCAGGTTTTATAAAGACCGAGTGGTAATGTTTTTCAAGATTATTTCGGGCAGGGGATAGTATTAGTTTTAAGTTAAGGCTGGTTCATATTTTAAAACCGGTCTTTTTCTTTGCCCAGAATTTGATTTGACAGGTGTTTTTATGGGGATTAGACTATTCTTTATGACAAAGCAGGAGATTAAAGACAAATTATTAGAAGCAGTCAAAAATGACCCCCATCTGGCTGATATTAAATCTGTAGCGCTCTTTGGCTCGCATATCCACGGCGAAGCCGAAGAGGATAGTGACGTAGATGTTCTTATTGAATTCATGCCGGAAGCAACTGTGGGTTTTTTTAAGCTTGCCCAGATACAGCGAAGCATTACTGACTTCATCGGCCGAAAGGTTGACTTGCTCACTCCTGACGCCCTCAGTAAGTATTTTAGGGATAAAGTCCTTCAGGAAGCGGAACTCATATATGAAAGATGACCAAGTCTATCTAAGGCACATACTTGATGCTATTGAAAAGATCGAGACCTACCTCACCGGCCAGACTTACGAGTCTTTCTCTAACAACAATATGATTATCGACGCTGTGGTAAGAGAGCTCGAGATCATTGGCGAAGCTACAAACCACCTTAGCGACCTGCTTAGAGAAAGCCATCCCGAAATACCATGGCGCGACGCAATAGATATGCGAAATATTCTCATCCATGAGTACTTTGGTGTCAGAACACATCTCGTGTGGAGCACCTGCAAAGAAGACCTGCCGGAACTAAAAAAGCTGATTGATGATTTATTGGATTAACTCCATACGGATATGTCATCACCTAATATAACAAAGAAAGAAAACTCCGCGTAAATTGCGGGGCTGATATCCTATTCTATTACGTGTATGTTTTTCTTTTTGCACATGTCCTTTAGTATTTTGGGCCAGACGGTGGCACTGACTTCGCCGATGTGGGCCTTTTTGAGTAGAATCATAAACGTACGGGACTGGCCTATGCCGCCGCCAATGCTGAGCGGTATCTCGTTGTTGATAATGGCCTGATGGTATGGGAACTTCAGCATATCAAGCTGGCCTGAAAGCTCTAATTGCTTTTTTAGCGTTTCGGCGTTGACGCGGATGCCCATAGATGTCAGCTCGTGCCGGCGTTTCGTTACAGGATTCCAGACGAGAATGTCACCGTTAATGCCATGCATTGGCTTTCCATCTTCGGAGGTTGTCTCTGTTACCCAATCATCATAGTCTGCGGCCCGCATCTCGTGCGGGTAGCCGTCCTCGAGGACCGAGCCGATGCCGATGATGAAGATGGCGGGGTATTCCTGTACGATGGCTGTCTCTCGCTGCTTACGCGGCAGGTCGGGGTATCTTTCGAGTATCTCTTCGGCGTGGAGGAAGGTCAGCTCATCGGGGAGGCTGGGGTATTTATCGGTTTTCAATTGAGGGAAAAGCTCCTGGACATGGACCTCGGCACCTTTGAGGACCTTCCAGAGTTTCTTCACTACTTCACGCAGCAGCTTCAGGTTGCGCTGCTCGGCCGTAATGGCCAGCTCCCAGTCCCACTGGTCAACGTAGGCACTATGGTTATGGTCGAGGAAGTAGTCTTTGCGTACGGCCCGCATATCGGTAAGCAGCCCCTCGCCGACCTCCATCCCGAACTGCTTTAAGGCCATGCGTTTCCACTTGGTGGCGGCCTGGACGACCTGAGCATCTATCGGATTTTTGTCACGGTCATTTGAGATGTGGAACCCGATTGGGGTCCGTGAGCCGTCACGGTCGAGCATATCGTTGACGCCACTCTCAACGTCCACGATAAGAGGAACGGTCACGCGGATAAGATTCAGCTCCTTGCAGAGGTTTTCCTCAATGTAGTCTTTGGCGGCATACGTGGCAATCTGGGTCTCTTTTGGGTTCAGCAGAGAGCTGTAATCCTGTGGCAGGATTTTCTCTAATTCAGCATAGTCGCCGATACCGGGGCCGGCCAAGTCCGCTTTTTTGTCTGTCATTGTGTTTTTCTCCTAAATATTTGTGTATAGGCATTTTCCAAAACTGTAGCTTTTCGTCACTTAGGCGTGCTGCAAATAATAGTGAAAGTGGTAATGGTTTTCAAGGTTCTTTCTTGAAATCAGTAGAAGTAATATGGAATCACATGTTTTTTCTTAGCCAGGTAGTAAAATTTTTCAAGCCGAGTTGGATGGTTGTTGAAGGATTATAACCAAGCTCCTCGGCGGCTTTGCTTATATCGGCATAAGTACGCTCGACGTCACCAGGCTGAGGCCGAAGATATTCTTTGACCGCTTTTTTGCCAAGCGCGTTCTCGATTTCGGTGACCAAATCGTTGACCGTTATCGGTTGTGACTCGCCGAGATTATAGATATTAAAGCCTTCGCATTTGTCCATTGCCGCGACTGTGCCGTCGATTATATCGTCGATATAAGTAAAGTCGCGCATCATAGTGCCGTCGCCGTAAACGGGTATAGGTTTGTCCTGCTCGATGAGTTTTGCGAATTTGTGAATGGCCAAATCCGGCCTTTGCCGCGGGCCATACACCGTGAAAAAACGCAGGCAGGTTATATGAATCCCGCAAAGGTGATGATACGTATGGCAGATAAGCTCGCTGGCTTTTTTGGTTGCGGCGTATGGCGAAATGGGAAAATCTACGTTATCCTCCTCGGAGAACGGCACTTTTTCGTTGTTGCCATAGACGCTGGAGCTTGAGCCGAAAATAAATTTGCCGACTTTATGTTTTTTAGCTGCTTCGAGCAAGACCATCGTTCCGTTGACATTGACGTCGGCGTAAAGCAATGGCTGGGCAATCGACGGGCGGACGCCGGCCAGGGCGGCCAAATGGACAATTATTTCAACGCCATCGCCGACCGTTTTGTCCATAGCTGCACCGTCACGAATGTCGGCTTCGATGAGCTGGAAATTTTCGTCTTTAAGACAGTCGCTGATGTTTCGGCGTTTGATTTGTGGGTCGTAAAAATCATCGAAATTGTCAACGCCAGCGACCACCCAGCCATCGCCAAGAAGGCGTTCGCATAAATGTGAGCCGATGAAACCAGCAGCCCCTGTTATCAATGCCTTCATATTACGTCTCCCGTGTCTTGTGTTCCGTGACCCGAGGCACGAGCGATGAGTCACAAGCGACGATTTCGCCTTACGCGGAAAAGATAATGATTGCTCCTACGGCCAGGGTGATTACAGCGATAACTCGAAAAATTAGAACCGGCTGCTTTTGGTACCACTCGAGCATCCGTCTAATCTTTTCAGGCCCGAGTACAAATATCAAGAGGCCTCCTATTATGAAAAGGATGCCAAAAGCAAATATAATCCAGGGGTGTTTACATTCGCGAGCACCAGCCAAAAAAACAATGGCCAGGGCAAATCTTATCACTCCGGCAAAGTATATGCGTTTGCCCTGCTTGAAGAATTCAAACAGCCATTTCATAATGTCCGGTCTTAGCAAATACACAATTCCGATAATACAGAAAACTATACCTAAACTTTTAATAACAATGTCCATAATCTTATCCTTTATTTTAGACTCAAGACAAAAGACATTTTCAAACGGGTGCCCTTCCGATACTGTAATATTCAATTCCAGCCTGTTTAACTACGTCGGGCTCGTAGAGGTTTCTGCCGTCAAAGATAACGGATTTTTTTAGCTTTGTTGTGATAAGCCCGAAGTCGGGGTTTCGAAATTCCTGCCAATCGGTGAAGATAACAAGTCCATCAGCATTCTCAAGTGCATCGTATCCATTTTGGAAGGTTTCGATTTTGTCATCCAGGGCCGTCAATGCCGCTTGGGCCGCTTCAGGGTCATAGGCCCTTATCTTCATTCCGAAATCGAGGAACTTTTTTATACAGTATATTGCCGGGGATTCTCTTACGTCATCGGTTTTTGCCTTAAACGCCAGTCCCCAGACCGCCAATGTGGTCTGGTCGTCTCGGCCGGCGAAATAATCGATAACGAGTTTTGCAAATCGCTCCTGCTGATTTAAATTTACCTGCCGGACAGCCTTGGCTATCGTCATTTCAACCCCGTTCACAGTGCCCGTATGAATCAATGAACGAACATCTTTCGGGAAGCAGCTGCCGCCAAAGCCGACACCTGGAAACAAAAAAGCCGAGCCAATCCTTGAATCACTGCCCAGACCCCACCTTACCCGCTCGATATCAGCACCGAGTTTCTCACACAGTGCCGAGATTTCATTCATAAATGAGATTCTCGTTGCCAGCATTGTATTGGCTGCGTATTTTGTCATTTCCGCAGAGGCAGGGTCCATAAATAGTATTCGGCTTCTCTTTCGCATAAACGGGCTGTACAATTGTTTCATTATTTTCTGAACTTCCGGATTGGCTGTCCCGATGATTATCCTGTCGGGACGCATAAAATCTTCAACGGCGGCGCCTTCTTTCAAAAACTCCGGATTGCTGACATAATCGAACGGCTTTTTAGTCTTCGATTTCATAATGTCCGTTACCTTCTTATGTGTACCTACCGGCACAGTGCTTTTCGTTGCAATGATGCGATAGTCACTGAGGTTCTCGGCGATATCGGAGGCAACTGAAAGGATTGCCGATATGTCGGCCGAGCCATCCTCTGCCGACGGGGTCCCGACCGCAAGAAAAATAATAAGCGAATTGTCTATGCCGTATTTTAAATCGGTTGTAAAGTGTAGTCGGCCGAGCTTTTCGTTGTGTTTGACCATCTCAGTCAGACCCGGCTCATAAATAGGTATCACCCCATCTCTCAAACGGGCAATTTTCTCACTATCATTGTCCACACACACAACATTGTTGCCGGCCTCTGCCAGACACCCTGCTGTTACCAATCCGACATAACCAATACCAACCACACAAATCTGCATTTTATCAGCTCCCGTTAGTAGAGTGCCTAAAGTAACACGTAAGTGTCATCCTGAGGCGAAGCCGAAGAGCCTGCCCTGAAATAGCCGTAGCCCTGAGCGAAGTCGAATGGCTTGCCGAAGGGATCTGGCCAACGAAAAAGAGATTCTTCACTTCGCTGCGCTGCGTTCAGAATGACAGCAAAACTGTCACTTTAGCTCACTTTAGCTCACTTTAGCTCACTTTAGCTCACTTTAGTCACTTTAGCTCACTTTAGTCACTTTAGCTCACTGTTAATTTTGGGTTTTGCGATAATTGATTATTTAATGAAAAGCATATCCGCGAAATCCGTTGTTTATCAATGATCGAGGACTTCTATCAAATCGATATCTATCTCAACGCTCGCGGCCTGGCCCAGCATATCTACCTGCAAGAACAGGCGTGTAGCGCCCCTCGTTCTCACCACGATACCCTCCAGGCCAATTAGCGACCCTGCTATGACCCGGCATTTCTGACCCGCCTTGAGATACTTGTGCGGTGTCAGGGGAGCACCGCTTCGAAGGGCTTGGGCAATTTGGACTAATTCGTCGAGTAATGTCTCCTGGTCAATGACTTCGATAAGGTTCGCAACACGATTTGTCTTCAATAGTTCAACCCGTTGGTTCTCCTGGCCGCAGAAGAACAAATATCCGCTGAACAAAGGCAGGAACGAGCGTATCGTTCTTCGGCTTCGACGCCGAACATTCCAGCTCATCGGAAGAAAGTAACTGATATTTTTGCTCATTAAATCATGGGCCAGGGCCTTTTCGTTCCTGCTTCTTGTATGGGCAACCCACCATTGGCCGGAGAAATCACGAATCGATTCTACCTGGGGCCAGATTATTGGTGGATTTTCGCTTACTTTCAGCATATTGTCGTCCTAACTTATTTCTGAAGTCTTGCTATTCCATAAAATTTAAGTACCGTTTTAGCTACATATTCAACTTGTTCTGGTACAAGTTCAGGATAAATCGGCAGGGACAAAACCTCGTTACAAAGCCGTTCAGCAATCGGAAAATCGCCCGGCTTGTATCCAAGGTCGCTGAAGCAATCCTGCAAATGTAATGGCTTTGGATAAAATATCGCCGAGCCGATATTGTTCTCAGCCAAGAATTTTTGCAGCTTGTCTCTTTCCGGCACAGTAATGGTATATTGGTGATAAATACTGACGTTTTTTGCCTCAATTTTAGGCGCTTTAACCGGTGAATCGGCGAAGAGACTGTCATAAACGGCGGCGTTTTGCCTTCGTTTTTCATTCCATCCGTCGAGGTATTTGAGCTTGACACTAAGAACGGCGCCCTGGATACCATCGAGACGGAAATTGCCGCCAATCATTTTGTAGAAGTATCGGGGATTTTGGCCATGGTCGCGAAGGACTCTGATTTTCTGCGCAAGGTCTTCTCTATTGGTTGTTACCAAACCGCCGTCGCCGAAACCGCCGAGGTTCTTTGGCGGATAAAACGAAAAGCATCCGCAATCACCGAAATTGCCGCACTTGATGCCGTCCTGGCTCGCACCTATTGCCTGTGCGGCATCTTCGATGACGGCAAGATTGTGACGCTGGGCAATTTCCATGATAGCTTTCATTTGAGCCACCTGTCCAAACAAATGCACCGGAATAATTGCTCGCGTTTTTTCGGTTATCTTTTGTTCGATAGCGGATGCCTCAATGTTGTAAGAATCGGGGTCAACGTCAACAAAGACCGGCTTTGCGCCGAGTCTGACGATAGAACCGGCGCTGGCGAAAAAGGTAAAAGGCGTAGTTATGACTTCGTCTCCCGGTTTTATTTCCAAAGCCATCAAGCTGACAATCAGAGCATCTGTTCCGCTTGAAACTCCGATTGCATGCTTGCTGTTGCAATATGCGGCGATTTTTTCTTCAAATTCAGCCACGGCCGGACCAAGAGCGAAAGACTGACTGTCGCAAACTTCACTTATCGCCAGCATCACTTCGTCTTTGATAGCGGCATATTGTGCCTTTAAATCTAAAAGTGGAATCTGCATTAAAACTCCTTGTAACATTTACGCCTTTACTACCTTTCTTGCTGCTCCGCGAACTGCCGCCGTGGCATTGCGGGCATCAACGACAAGCCTTGCGTTCTTAACAATCCAGTTATAATCGTAATCACTGTGGTCGGTCGAGATTAAAACCACATCATAGCCTGCTAACATTTTTGCCGACAATTTCTTGCTGGCCATTCGCAGGTTGTGCCGGCGCTGCTTATGGGTTCTGGGGATATACGGGTCATTGTAGTCAACCTTGGCCCCTTTTTGCCGCAGCAGCTCGATCAGCTCTATCGAAGGGGACTCGCGCAAATCGTCAATATCCTTTTTATACGCCAAGCCCAATACGAGCACCTTGGAGCCCTTGAGGCTTTTGCTGTGCTCATTAAGCGCTTCGGTCGTTTTGGTAACGACATAGCGCGGCATACTGGTGTTGATTTCGCCGGCCAGTTCAATAAAACGCGTCGGCATATCGTACTGCCGGGCCTTCCAGGTCAGGTAAAATGGGTCAATTGGTATGCAATGGCCTCCGAGGCCAGGGCCCGGGTAAAAGGCCTTGAAGCCGAACGGTTTAGTGCTCGCGGCACCGATAACCTCCCAAACATCAATGCCCATTCTGTCAAAGACTACCTTTAGCTCGTTGACCATAGCTATATTTACACAGCGATAAACGTTTTCGAGAATTTTTGTGGCCTCTGCCGTTTCGAGACTTGACACAGGGACTGTCCGGACAATGGCAATATCGTAAACTCGGCAGGCGATTTCGCAGCACTTTTTAGTCAGGCCGCCAACAACTTTGGGAATAGTCCCAGTTGAGAAGTCTTTATTGCCCGGGTCCTCTCGCTCCGGGGAATAGGCCAGGTGAAAATCTCTGCCTGCTTTCAGACCGCCGCTTTCCAGTATTGGTGCCATAACTTCTCTTGTAGTACCGGGATAAGTCGTGCTTTCCAGAACAACCATCTGGCCTCGCTGCAGGTATTTCGCTATTGTTTTGGTGCTGCTGATAATAAACTGCAGATCCGGCTCACGGTTTTGGGTCAGCGGCGTAGGTACACAAACCAATATGGCATCGACGGTTTTGAGACGGGCCATATTGGTCGTGGCCTGGAAGCGACCGGCCTTCACTATTTTTTTTACCTGGGAATGGGGAACGTGTTTAATTATGCTCCGGCCGGAATTTAGGGTCTTGACCTTTTTCTCATCGACGTCGAAGCCGACCACCTTCAGACCTGCCGAAGCGAACTCTCCGGCTAAAGGCAGACCTACATAGCCAAGGCCCAAAACGCCAATGGTAATTCGTTTTTCTTTGATTTTCCTTGCCCAATCTCTCACAAATCGCACCTTTGTAATATGCCCGGCTCGTCTAAAACCCTGCAAGGAACGACCAGCCAATAGTTACTAAACCGGCACCCATTTTTGGTCGATTAACAAGACCAGAGCGTTAGTTTACTCCCTTAAAAATCTTTGTCAAGCCTAAGATAGATGCTTTGGCAGCTTATTTCTAACGGGGTCAAAAGAATTGAAAATTAGAAATCGAGAATTAAATATTGACTATTACCTATTCCCGGTTAAAAATTGGCAGTTGAAAATTAACCACAGATTACACGGATTACGCAGATAAAATAAAAAATCAAGAACTAAAATCCGTGAAATCCGTGGTTGAAATTGATTGGCAGATAAAAATCGAAAAACGAAAAACGAACAATAAAAATAACCTGGGCGTCTTATTCACCTGCATCGGCAGACGTGTCTCGCTGCTGGAGAGCTTCCGCCAGGCGGCTAAACAGCTAAAAATAAACGCTGCATTTTTCGGCACAGACACAACCGACCTAAGTTCGGCCCTGCAGCTATGCGACGAAGGCTTTCTGGTTAAGCCGACAACACACCCCGGCTATATCAAGCAATTGCTCTCAATCGTAAAAGCCAACAAAGTAAAACTGCTCGTTCCCACCGTTGACCTCGACCTGAAAGTCCTGGCCCGGAACAAACCAAAATTTGCTTCGATGGGATGTCGCGTGCTTGTTTCAACTCCCCAGGTAGTCGATATTTGTCAGGACAAGAGGAAAACGTATCAATTCTTGGCCAACAACGGCTTTGATACTGCCCTTACTATGAGCGTTCGTTCTGCACTTTCAAAAAAGAGACTGAATTGGCCTTGTTTTCTAAAGCCCTGGGACGGCTACGCCAGCAGAGGAAACGCCGTCGTTAACAATCGCACGGAGCTGTTATTCTATGCCAAAAGGATACCAAACGCCATTTGCCAGGAGTTTATCGAGGGCACCGAGTATTCCTGTGACGTATATATCGACTTCGGTATGAAGGTTCGCTGTGTCGTTCCTCGAAAACGCATCGAGATAAGGGCCGGCGAGGTGAGCAAGGGACAGGTGGTGAAGAATCCCCGCATTATGAGTAATGCCGCCAAGTTGGTCGAGACCCTCGGGGCAGGGCCGGGCGTTATAACTTTGCAGTTGTTTCTAACAGACGATGACAGGGTCAAATTCATCGAAATAAATCCGCGATTCGGCGGCGGCGCACCGCTCTCAATCAAGGCCGGCGCCAACTTTCCAAAATGGATATTGCAGGAACTATCAGGCAAAAAACCAAACATCCGCTCCGACGGCTTCGAAGATGATTTAATTATGCTCCGCTACGACAGCGAGGTCTGGCTAAAAAATCCCTAATCGACACAAAGACTTCTCAATCGGCTATCTTCCAGATAATTCCCTTACCCTTACGTCCGGCTACCGGCGAGACGGCGTAAACATCTCCTCCCGACAACCATTGCTCTATGCTCTTTTCACTCAACAACTGCAAACCTTCACTGCCGGCATATTCGGATATGATTTTAATATCTGCCCTCTTTCCCTTAACTTCCTGCATATACAGCAGTGGATAAACCATCGTATTGTCGGCATAAACAACTGCGTCCGGCTCAAGTTTTTCAAATACTTCTTCGGCGAACTCTTCCGCCCTACTGTAACCTGCCTTCCAAGGCTG
>JBDRTM010000221.1:0-15657 GCA_043824065.1 Planctomycetota bacterium
TATATATTGAGCAAGCTTACCGCTAAACCTGTCTATTACATCTGGTTCGATCCAAAATTCGATGTCGAAATCTCGATGCTGGATGTTCGTCGACAATCAAGAAAAGAGAATCGGTAATGCGAGAAACGAGATTCGAGAATCGAGTATCAAGGATAGCACTCGATAAGCTCGTTGCTCATCCGGACAACCCTAACCAAATGAGCAAGACCAACTTTACAAAGCTGGTTCGCAATATAGAGCGGACCGGCCGATATGAGCCATTAGTAGTTCGGCCCTGCCCTTCGTCTTCGCTCAGGACAGGCCCACAGAAAAATTGTCATTCCTGCGCAAGCAGGAATCCAGATGACGACAGAATATCGTGTTTTCAAATAATCAACGGTCATCATCGCTGGCAGGCTTTGCGAGAGCTTGGCTACAAAACCGCTGATGCAATAGTCTGGGACATCGACGACCAGAACGCAGACATACTGCTTGCCACGCTCAACCGTCTTGGCGGCTCGGACATCCTTGAGAAGAAACTGGCACTGCTGAAACGGCTGAACCAACGAATGGAAGTCGGCAAGCTCGCAAAACTCCTGCCGCTCCGCGCAGGCCAGATTGAACGTCTCACCGAATTGACGATTTCCGATTGCCGAACGGCGATTGAAAATCGCAAATCGAAAATCCTAAATCCGCTGGTGTTCTTCGTAAACGGCGAGCAGCAGAAAACTATCGAGAACGCACTATCACTTGCACGAGTCCAGCACAAATTGCCGTCGGGCGAAAGACCCCTGGCTGCACGTGACGGGAAGGGCGCCGGATTGGGTTCAATTGGTGCTGGAAAAGCAGCAAAAAATGCAGCGGCTCTTACATATATAGCCCAACAGTTTCTAAACTTAAAACTTGAAACAAAGCCACAAAATAACTATTGACAATTGAGAATTGATTATTGACAATTGACTATTGAAAAAGAAGTTGGCATTTGGAATCAATTTCGTCCTTCGTTCCCCTTCTTGCTTTCGCAAGAAAGCAGCGGGGACTATGGAGAATGGATGGTAAATAGAAAATAGTCAATATAACGAGGTTGCGCAATGGCAAAGAAAAAGAAGCTCATCAAGGGCCCGTGGTCATGGACGAAGGGTGATATTAGGCTACTTAAAAAACTATATCCGCACGGAAACACAAAGAAGATAGCTGAGCGGCTTAATCGGCCTTTGACAGCGGTCAGACAAAAAGCGTACGATATCGGGATTAAAACCGATGTGTACCAATATTGGTCAAAGGAGGATATAAAACTGCTCGAAAAACTTTACCCGAATACAATAACGCAGGAGCTGGCCAAGCGACTTAGGCGGTCTGCCGGGTCTGTAAAAACCAAAGCACGACAACTGGGCCTAAGAAAAACAAACAGCTATCTCAAAGCCATCAAATCTCGTCCTCGCAAGCGACGCAAGAAAAAATCCTGAAGTGCTCTGTAGTTAATTGGTGAGTAGTTAATTCGTTGATTCTGTAAACTTTCTTTATCCGATACCTTACTCACTAATTAACAACTCGTTGCTCGCACCCAATATAGGTGGAGTTCCTCGTCTAAACAGTTTACGATCGACAAGCCCAAACCATTCGAGGTGACCGAGCCGTCTGTATCAGAGAAGGGAGCTAAGGAACAGATGCCAGAGGCAAAGCAATTGAGTAAAAGACAGCTTGCCGTGATAGAAGACTTATTCGCCGGAGAGCTCGACGAGCAGGCAATCCTGGACAAGCACAACATAGACAGACAACTATATAGCAAGTGGCAGAATGACGATGATTTTACCGAGCAGTTCGAGAAGCGCATCGCCGATGCTTATCGTCAAAGTGCAGTTTTGATTGCACGCTATGCTCCCTTGGCGGCGGCAAAGCTGATTCAGCTTACGGAATCCGATAAAGCCGAGACCGCTCGCAAAGCCTGTCTGGATATAATTTCTATGCCAATACTCACAGCCAACAGGAAAACTCAGCAATTAAGTGAGGAATCCCGCCTTGCGGGAACCCAACCCCAACCCGCCGATACTCAGCACCTTACCGAGCAAACCGCTGGCAGATTATTAGCCGTCCTGGCAGAAGAAAAAAACGACTAATAAACTGTAATTGTGGACGACTTGCAGACCTTATTATACTTTTTGGCCAAAAAGTATAATAAGAATTCGCAAGTGAAATAAAAATGTAATAAGATAACTTCGTAAGATATCTTTTATTGAGGAGCGAACAGATATGACTATTTCCAATTGCACACGCCGCAATTTCCTAAAAGCTATGGGTGCAACTACAGCATCACTGGCGATGTCCGGTTGTGCGCTGGCCAGAGAGCGAACAGCTCACAGGCCAAACATAGTTATGATTCTTGTCGATGACCTCGGCTACGGCGACCTGTCGAGCTACGGCGCAAAAGATATGAAAACGCCCAACATTGACAAGCTTGTCGCATCCGGTATGCGGTTCAATAACTTTTATGCCAACTGTCCTGTCTGCTCGCCGACACGTGCATCACTGTTGAGTGGCCGATATCCTGACCTTGTCGGAGTCCCAGGCGTCATCCGCACACACCTGACCAACAACTGGGGTTATATTGCTCCCCAGGTGGTATTGCTGCCGAAGTTGCTCAGTCGAGCCGGATACCACACCGCGATCGTCGGCAAATGGCACCTCGGCCTTGCTTCACCCAATACTCCCACCGAGCGGGGCTTCGACTACTTCCACGGATTCCTCGGCGATATGATGGACGACTACTACAAGCATCGTCGCCATGGTAACAACTATATGAGGCTGGCTTCCCGCGAAGCGGGGTCCCTCAACGATAAAGAAATCCACCCGGAAGGACACGCTACCGATTTGTTCACGCAGTGGGCTATCGATTATATTCGCCGGCGTTCCGGGTCCGGCCAGCCGTTCTTTTTGTACCTTGCCTATAACGCACCGCATACCCCAATCCAGCCGCCGGCTGACTGGCTCCAGCGCATCAGGGACCACCAACCCAACATTAGTAACAAACGCGCAAAGCTCGTTGCACTAATCGAACATCTCGACGACGGCATCGGCAAAGTAATTACCGCTCTCAAACAGTCTGGCCTAAATAACAACAACCTGGTTATTTTCACTTCCGACAATGGCGGCCAGCTTAATGTTGGAGCTAACAACGGGCCTCTAAGAGCAGGCAAGCAGGATATGTACGAAGGCGGTATCCGAGTGCCGATGTGCGCCGTCTGGCCGAATAGAATATCACCCGGCTCACAAAGTAATCGCGTCGCCCTCACTATGGACCTGTTTCCGACTATCTGCGAGGCAGCGGACGCTGATATAGCTCACAAGATTGATGGCCGAAGCATCCTGCCGACGCTGCTCGGTAAGGACCAGCCTGCCGAAGACCGCTTCCTGTTCTGGGTGCGTCGTGAAGGAGGCAATTATGGCGGACGAGCCTATTACGCGGCTCGCTACGGCGATTACAAGCTCGTCCAGAATAGTCCCTTTGAACCGCTGCAACTGTACAATCTCAAGGACGACCCCCAGGAGCAGCATCCGCTGGACAAAAAGCACAGAATGTATCGGAAACTCTTTACCGCTTTGCGCAATCATATTATTGAAGCAGGCGCTGTACCCTGGCAGAAGTATCCAGTCGAACTAAATGGCTCTTAGCAATACTGAAAAGTGAATATGGTCTTTTAAACTGTAACCCCGAGCTCTTTGCTGTGCTCAAAAGGTTAACTCCATAAAGCATCTGACCGATAAACAATGTTGTATGTACGATGGTGTTGTTAATACAGGAGAGAATGTTAAAAATGAAAAATAGAATCTCTATTTTCAGCACGTTGATATTTGTAACTTTACTGCTGTCGTTTACCTCTTTAGCCGAGGCACAGACCATCCTTGTCGAAGCTGAGGGCTTTGAGAACCTCGGCGGCTGGGTGGTTGACCAGCAGTTTATGGACCAGATGGGCTCACCGTACCTTTTGGCTCACGGCTTAGGTCAGCCGGTCAAAGATGCCACAACGGCGGTATCGTTCCCGGCAGCCGGGACCTATCGAGTATGGGTGCGCACTCGCGATTGGGTAGCACCCTGGAAGGCACCGGGCGCACCAGGCAGATTTCAACTGCTCGTCAATGGTGTACCACTCAAAACCATCTTTGGTACTGAGGGGGCAGACTGGCACTGGCAAGCCGGCGGGACGGTCCAGATAAGCAATAGGCAAACCACTTTTACGCTGCACGATTTGACCGGTTTTGAGGGCCGATGCGATGCGATTGTCTTCACTACCGATACCGGCTTTACCCCGCCAAATGACGGTGAACAAATAGCCACCTTTCGCAGAAAGGCACTCGGATTACCTGATGAGCCGCAGGTCGCCGGCAATTTCGACCTGGTCGTGGTCGGCGGCGGAATAGCAGGAACCTGCACAGCCGTCTCGGCGGCAAGGCTCGGACTGCAGGTAGCGCTTATACAGAACCGTCCCGTACTAGGCGGTAACAACAGCTCGGAAGTCCGCGTCCATCTTGGAGGCGAGATTAACCTTGCGCCTTATCCGGCCATAGGCAACATCGTCAGGGAACTCGACTCCGGACACCAGGGAAATGCACAGCCGGCCTCGTTCTATGACGACGACAGGAAGATGAGCGTCGTACAGGCAGAGAAAAATATTCATCTGTTTGTCAATATGCATGCGTTCAAGGTTCAGACCCAGGGCGATAGCATCGTTGCGGTCATCGCCAAACACATTATAGACGGCAGCCAATTACGTTTCCGCGCCCCCCTGTTCGCAGATTGCACCGGCGATGGTACTATCGGCTATCTGGCCGGCGCCGATTATCGTATGGGACGAGAAGGCAGGAACCAGACCGGAGAATCTATGGCGCCGGAAAAGCCCGACAGGATGACTATGGGCACATCTGTAATGTGGTATTCGGCACAAACCAAGAAGCCAACAAGATTTCCGGATTGCCCCTGGGCTCTGCAGTTCACCGAGGAAAGTTGCCAGCATGCCACCAGAGGCGACTGGAACTGGGAAACCGGATTGCTTCGCAACCAAATTACCGAATTTGAGTATATCCGCGATTACGCCTTTCGGGCCATTTATGGCAACTGGGCCTTTCAGAAAAACCACAGTCGCAATAAAGACAAATACGACAAACGAAAGCTCGACTGGGTGGCCTACATCGGTGGTAAACGTGAATCCCGCCGGCTGCTCGGCGATGTAATACTCCAGCAGCAGGACATCCAAAAACGAAAAAGATTCTCTGATTCCTTTGTAACCAGCACCTGGTCGATAGACCTGCACTACCCTGACCCGGAAAACTCCAAATATTTCCCGGGCGAAGAATTCCGTGCCATCTGCACGCAACCAAAAATCAAGCCGTATCCCATCCCGTACCGCTGCCTGTATTCACGCAATATTCGGAATCTGATGATGGCCGGTCGATGCATCAGCGTTACCCACGTGGCGTTAGGTACGGTCCGCGTGATGCGCACCTGCGGTATGATGGGCGAGCTTATCGGTATGGCTGCCTCGTTGTGTAAAAAGTACGACACTGACCCGCGCGGCGTTTATCAGAACCACTTAACCAAGCTCAAACAATTAGCAAGACGTGGTGTCGGAAAGCTCAACGAAACAAACGATGAGGCCTATAAGCAGGCCGCAGAGAACGGCCGGCTCGCCAATGAAGGTTTTGTTCGCTGCCAAAATTTCGTCAAGGGCTGGCTCCAGCACGCCGACCCTAAGACCCTCCTCATACCCAGAAATTTAGACCGGGACAAGGACATCTGGAACGCTCAGGACAGCGCCGCCGACAATTATCCTTTTATGGTCCTTACCGCAGCCATCACCGACCAGTCTCTTTTCCGAGGCCGAATGCTCGATATGCTTCGTGCCGAAACCATACTTACATCCCGTATCGACAGCCTGCCCGATACATACTCTTTTTCCAAGCAGGACTTCCAGTATCAACAGCCCGATTTGCCTCGTATCATCTTTGGCTCTTCGGAATATATAAAAGACGGCCTGCTGCCGCTCACCGAATGGCTCGGACCAAGCCCCTGGTCCAAACGTATGCTCAGCATACTTGACGACTTGTGGAAGCATGCACCCGTTGAAACAAGTTACGGGAAAATCGTCTCACGCAGCCAGGAAATCAACGGCGAAATGCTCCAGGCCTTATCCCGCATCTACTGGATGACCGGCGAAAGGAAATACCTGCAATGGGCACTGAGACTTGGAGACTATTATTTATTGGACAGACATCACCCAACAAGGGATGAAAGCACAGTCAGACTGCGCGACCACGGCTGTGAAATTGTCTCAGGCCTGTGCGAGCTGTACGCGACGGTTAATTTTGCAATGCCGGCCAGAAAGCGGGCATATCAAAAACCCATTCATGAAATGCTCGAACGAATACTTCAGGTTGGCCGAAACGAGCACGGACTGTTCTACAACTCCATTAATCCCAAAACAGGTCGGTACGATAAAGGTCTGACCGATACCTGGGGTTATACTCTGAATGGCTATTACACAGTGTATCTCATAGATAAGACCGAGGCCTACCGCCAGGCTGTTCGCAAAGCACTTATCAATCTGAATAACTATTACAGTTCCAGGAATTATAAGTGGGGAGGCTCTGACGACTATGCGGATTCCATTGAAAGCGCCATTAACCTTTACAATCGTGAACCTGTCCCTTCCGTTGCTCAATGGATGGACGGCGAAATAAAGATTATGTGGAACATACAAAAACACGATGGCATCATTGAAGGATGGCACGGCGACGGCAACTTCGCCAGAACTACGATTATGTACTGCTTCTGGAAAACAAAAGGCCTGACTATTAGTCCCTGGCGGGATGATGTCATTTTGGGAGCCGTTCAGGATGGCGATGCTCTCAAAATAACTATCAGCGCCAAGAGAGACTGGAAAGGAAAAATTATCTTTGACAGCCCGCGCCATCAAACGATTATGAACATGCCGCTTGACTGGCCGAGAATCAATCAGTTTCCCGAATGGTTCACCGCCAAAAGCCAAAAACGCTATGCCGTTCAAGACCTGATATACAATTCTAAAAAAATATATACAGGCAAACAATTACAGGAAGGTCTCACAATACATCTGGAGCGGGGCTCTGAACGCTGCCTGCTGGTGCAGACTTCGGCAAGCTCGGTCGAGCCGTAACCACAACAAAAGCACATACACACAAAAAGAAAAGGCCGGGCTTACGCACCTGTGCCTTGCACTCTGTTTGTGACTGACACTCAAATCAGGGGGTATAGTAATGACAGAATTAACTTTTTCTCAAACTTCCAGCGACTCGTGCTACGTAGCGACTTCGCAGAGTAGTAACCTTCAAAAAGCGGCTCATGTTTACGCTGAGCTTAGGCGAACTCGGCCGAGCATAAAGCGAGACCTTAAAAATTACGTCAAGGTCTTTCTCGGCATAGATGTCCCCCACAAGAAAATCTGCCAGGAGCACAACAGCCCGATGGATTATCTCTGGCACAGCTTCTCCGCAGATTTTAGTAACTATTCGAAGCGCCATTCTGAGCGAAACGAGCCTTTAGCCCTGAGCGCAGCCGAAGGGGAAGAATCTGGCCGGCGAAAAGCCAATGCTGACTGTATTATCTGGGCCAACCGTGCCGGTGGAAAGACCGAATTGGCCGCTGTCGTTACGCTTCTGGACTGTATCTTTAAGCCAGATTGTCAGGTTAGGATACTCGGCGGCTCAGGTGAGCAGGCCGGAAGAATGTATGAATATCTAACCAGCTTTCTACGCAACGGCTTCGAGCAGTTTTTAGCCGGCCCCGTTCTCAAAGCAAGGTGCCGTTTTACTAATGGTTCGGCAGTTGAAGTCCTCACGCAATCGGCAACCAGTGTCCGTGGCCAGCACATTCAAAAACTCCGTTGTGACGAGCTTGAGCTTTTCGATGAAGATGTTTTCGCCGCCGCTAAATTTACCACACAAAGCACTGCAAACCTCACAGCAGCTATGGAGCTAATCAGCACAATGCATCGGCCTTACGGCTTAATGCAAAAAGTAGTGTCCTCTGCGCCGCAGTTCGGCACGCCCATCTTCAAATGGTGTATATGGGAAGTGATTGAAAACTGCACCGACAGAAGCTGCTCGCAGTGTCCTTTGTGGGCTGACTGTCAGGGTAAAGCTAAAACAACTAATGGCTATTTAAAAATCGACGACTGCATAACACAGATGCGCCGGGCCAGCAGGGCGGGATGGGAGGCCGAGATGCTCTGCAAAAGACCTTCGCGAGAAAATGTGGTCTTTGGCCAGTTCGACCCAGACATACATGTCCATCCTGTTGATTATGACCCGAATCTTCCGCTTTACCGTGCGCTTGATTTTGGATTTGTAAATCCTTTTGTGTGTTTGTGGATTCAAGTGGATAACGTCGGCGTTGTACGCGTGATAGATGAATACGTTCGCAGCAGGGCAACCATTGATGTCCACGCCGAGCAGGTAAAAAGCCGAACGCCGGTTTCCGAAGAGCAGGTAGCGGCTACATTTTGCGACCCGGCGGGCGCCGGTGTAAATGACGTTACCGGCACAAGTGTCGTTCGAGAGCTGCGGGCGATGGGAGTAATGGTGCGATTCAGACGAAGTGGAATTCTGGAGGGCATTGAGCTTATCCGCCGGGCGATCCGCTCCGGCGACGGCCAAAGCAAGCTTATAATCTCGACGAGATGTCAGCGCCTGATAGAGGCGATTGAGTGCTATCACTATCCACAGTCCGGCACAGTTGCCGACGAACTACCCCTAAAAGACGGCCTATACGACCATCCCATCGACGCCCTGAGATACTTCTTCGTAAACTACAACCGCCCAGCTAAAACCACAACCAGGCGATATTAAAGTCGTTAACGTCCGAAAAATTCAGGTAAAACAGGAAATTTGCAGAAAAATCTAAAAAACACGACATAATTCCATAAAATAGTTGACAATATTATATTGTAATTATATAATAAGAATAGGACATAATATTGCCGATATAAATCATAACATCTTGGCAAACAAGGTTTTAAATATGACATTTTTCAACTACTAATGGCATAATTCTATGACAAAATATAGCTGGATAACTTTCAAGATAAACTTGGCACAACTTCCGTGGCGGAGTTGGGTTAAGCTCGGGGAATGTGTAGCCAAATGTGAGCAGATAAAATCGGTTCCTCTCACCCCGAATTTAAGAGAAGAACTTCATCTGATTTACCTTGCCAAGGGGGTCCACGCCACAACAGCAATTGAGGGCAATACGCTCACAGAGGAACAGGTCCGTGCTTTGATACAGAAAGAACTTGAGTTGCCACCATCGAAACAATATCTTGAACAGGAGGTAAACAACATCATTGAGGCTTGCAACGAAATAGCTGTTGATATATCTAAAGGTAATCTTGGAGACATTACCATTGAGCAAATCTGTCACTATAACAGTCAGGTCCTCGGGAATAATGTTCCTTGTGCCGAAGATGCCATGCCGGGTAAAATCCGAGAACATAGCGTTGTCGTCGGAAGTAGATACAGAGCACCGGATGCAAAGGATGTTATTTTATTTATTGAGAGATTTTGTAATTGGATGAATAGTCCCGACTTCGTCAATGAGCAAATGTCACTTCATTTTGCTGTTATAAAAGCCATAATAGCTCACCTATATTTTGTCTGGATTCACCCGTTTGGCGACGGCAACGGCAGAGTGGCGAGACTATTGGAATTTGTCATGCTTCTGAGTTCCGGAGTACCGTCACCAGCGGCACACTTGTTTAGTAACCACTATAATATGACTCGTACTGAGTATTACAACCAATTGGATAAAACCAGCAAAACTGGCGATCCAACTGGATTTCTCTCGTATGCAATCCAGGGTTTTCTTGATGGTCTTGACGAACAGTTGCAGTATATACATAACCACGTTATAAGTGTTTGCTGGAGGGATTATATTTATGAGCAGTTTGCTGCTCATCGGAGTTCTAATATAGTCAAAAGACGTAGAGACTTAGCGGTTAAAATTTCAGAACATGATGAGCCCATCAACAAGGACATCATATTAATACTTATGAGAAACGAGTACCGTAGTAAAACTGAAAGAACACTTGCACGAGATCTAAACGAGCTTGAGAGAATGCGATTAGTTATCAAGAAAAAAGGTGGCTATGTCGCTAATAAAGAATTATTGCTACAATTTCTACCGTTCGGTACATCACAATAACATTGGCTTAGTATTTATAAATGCTAAACCATCACCAGACTATACTGATAGCAAAATCTCCACCAGATAAATCATATCTGAATTTAAGTGGAAATTTGCCAAAAAAAACTTAAGGCAGCAAAGCTTTTGCCCGATATTGCCATCAATAACGGCAGGAAATGGAGACAGAAAAACCTCGGCTGGACTGAGCGGATAAAGGAGGAAACAGGGCTGAGGTGCGGAGGGAGAGGAAAAAGCGAGATATCCTCAGCCCTGTGAATGTGTTCTAGTGAATAATATATCAAAAAGCTCTATACGAAACTATACTTTTTTTGCCAAAAAATGTTCGTATCCGACGAAATAATATCTACCGGATAAAATATCCCAACCAGCTTGTTATCAACAGGTAATCAATTTCATAATAACCTTTGCCTTATATTTTGTCAACTATAATATTAAAATATTTATAGTCAAACAAGTATATTTCAGGCACAAATAAAAAAAATTTAAGGCTTATCATGCTCACAGACGATATTCTCGAGATTATTGGCCTGTCGCGGCTTGGCTCAGCCACGCCGAGACACGACGGGCAAAACGCCGTTAATGCAGTTGAAAGGCGAGAGAATTCTTGCTAAAGCTGAGTTTTTCAATCCCGGCGGCAGTATCAAGCACCGCGGCGTCGAGAATCAAATAAAAAATGGGCTGAGGCAAGGAGGAAAGGAGAGAAACTAAAAAAACCTCAGCCCGTGGCTTTGAGTAAATTTATACGAATTCTGTTTACAAAAGTTCGCTTTAGAGAAAAAAACAACGACCTTTATTTCTGTAAAAAGTTGCTATTACACCCGATTTTATTTCAATTCTTGGCCAAAATCAGCTATATTAATAAAGCTCGAAAATCCATTTTATAGAATCCACATACACTTTAACAAAAGGAGTTTGTGATGCTTTCTTGTGATTGTCGAAACGTTCAGCCTTTATACGTTGCTATTGTGGGGATTGGTTTGTTTTGTTCATTGGCGTACGCGGAATTCCCGAAGTTCGAATATCACCAAATCGACCGAATTGGAAACAAAATGGGCCAGACATCTCTCGTGGACGTTGATAAAGATGGGGACCTGGACTGGATTGCCGGCTGCAACGGTGGAACAATATGGTGGTTCGAGTACAAAGCCCCGGATAATTGGGGCAGACATACCCTCGGCCAAAAAGCCCCGACCGAAGTCGGCGGCACAGCTTTCGATATAGACGGCGATGGATGGGTGGACCAGGTCTCCGGTCAGGCTTGGTACCGCAACACAGGTAAACCGCGGGAAGAAGAATTTGTGATTTATCCAAACGGAGTTACCGGAAACTGCCACGATAACGTAGCCGCAGATATCGATGGAGACGGCAGACTCGATGTGGTCGCGATGAGCGATAGAAGTGCACTCTATTGGTATAAAATCCCCGCCGACCCAACGAAAAAATGGAAAGAGCACAAAATCGGCCAGGCCGTACACGGTGCAATCGACCCGGCGGGTGTTGCCGATATCGACGGCGACGGTGATAATGATGTTGTTCGCTCGAACGTATGGTTCGAGAACGCCGATGGAAAAGGAACGAAATGGACCGAGCATAATAACATCGATTTCGGACAGCCCAAAGCCAGATTCCCCCTAATGACAAAATCATGGATAACCGACCTCGATAAAGACGGTGACAATGACATTGTTCAGGCCGAGGGGGATTGTGTGAGCGGACGTGTGGCCTGGCACGAAAACACCGATGGCAAAGGCCGAATATGGACCCGGAACATAATTGCGGAAAAGGCCGGCCAGGACTACCATTCGCTCGCTGTGGCAGATTTCGATAACGATGGCGACCTTGACGTTTTCTCTGGTGGTGGGCCATTAACAGAAAGTCCACCTCATAAATGGTTTATCTGGGAAAATATAGACGGCAAAGGCCGAATATTCAAACAGCACATAATCCTTAGCGGCAAACGCTGCCACGAAGCCAAGGCGGCCGATGTCGACGGCGATGGCGATATTGACATCTGCTCCAAGCCCTGGAACGGCAACGAGCACGTTTATCTTCGCAACCTGCTCAATCCCAATTCCACAGGTAAAATCTTGCAATAAGAACACAAATCTGTTAATATGTAGGCGTCAAATAAAATTCTTTAGGAGATGATGGGATGTCCCTGTACTTTTTCCGATCTGGAATTAAGCCGTTCGTGTTTTTGTTTGCTTTCATAAGCCTGCTCACAATGGACGTTAAAGTTGCCCCCGCTGCGGATTATCACAATAACAAGTCCCTTGCCAAACTTCTGGCATCTCTCGACGAACAGAATCCCGACCTTGTGCGGGTTGACGGCATTGCCCGCTCAACAGGCAAATGCAAGATTTGGTTGGTCGAAGTGGGTAAAGGCGATGAGCAAGACCGCAAAACTCGCCCGGCCATGTTGGTCGTGGCAGGCATCGAAGGCAATGATCTAATAGGTTCTTCCATAGCTGTATCCTGGATAAAGCATCTGCTTGAGCAATGCGAAACCGACGCAGAAATTACCAAACTTCTTCAGACGACAACGTTTTATGTCGTCCCGCGGTTAAACCCCGATGCCGCAGAGCACTTTTTTAATGAGCTGAAATGCGAAACAAGCCGCAATGACAAACCTGTCGATGACGACCATGATGGACTGATGGATGAAGATGGCCCCGAAGACCTTAACGGCGACGGACTAATTACCTCGATGCGTATCGAGCACCCCGAAGGCGAATATATCCTCAACCCTGCGGACGACCGGCTGCTCATAAAGGCCGACCCTCTCAAAAGCGAAGTTGGTGCCTGGCGTTACCTCACCGAGGGAATCGATAACGACCACGATGAGTTGTGGAATGAAGACGGCCCCGGCGGTGTTAACTTTAACCGAAACTTCCCCTACAATTTCGAATTCTTTGCTTCCGGCGCCGGCGTGCATCAGGTAAGTGAAACCGAAACGCGTGCGCTCGCGGATTTTATAATCGAACACCCCAATATCGGTATTGTTCTGACCTGCGGTACCGCCGATAATCTCCTGAAGATCCCGAAAGGCTCACCATCACCCCCTCGCCGAAAGCCCATGACCGGGATTGATGAGGATGATGCGGGCTACTATAAAGCGATGGGCGAGCTCTATCGAAAAGCCCTTGGATTAGACAAAGAGCTTGAAGATACCTCTTGCCCCGGCACCTTCAGCGACTGGATGTATTTCCACCGCGGTCGTCTATCGCTTGCGGCCAGACCTTGGTCTCCTGCGCTCGCTGTGGAGCTTTCAAAAGCCAATGAAAAAAAGACACAGGCTGAGGACGAAAAAGACTCTGAATCCGAACTTGAAAATGAGAGAAAGGATAAAAATAAGAGTTCGGAGGATGATAAAGACAAACGCAATGAAAAAGAGCGGCAGGAGCTAAAATGGTTTGATGAACATGTACCGCAGGCCTTCATCAAATGGCAGGCAATCGAGCATCCTGATTTTCCGAATCAACATGTCGAGGTCGGCGGATATTCTCCTTTCGCCCTTACTAATCCTCCGGTTGAGATGATTGAACAAATCGTTGCTAAACACGCTGATTTCCTGACAATAGTAGCGCAACGGCTTCCCCGCATCGGCATCCGAAAGATAGAAACCCATCATCTGGGCCAATCGGTATATGAGGTCAAGATTCAGGTGGAAAACACCGGATTCCTGCCAACCTCAATCTCACAGGGCCAGACAACAAGAGAGGTTTATCCGACCCGACTGGTTATAGAGCTGGACGACAGATTTTTTCTTTCCGGGGCCAGAATTACGAATCTGCCGGTGTTACAGGGAAGTGGCGGGATGGAAGATCTGCGATATATAATCCGGTCTTACAACCGTAAGAAGATTGATTTCAAAGTCATCTCGATGTTGGCCGGACAAGTAACCGGAACTATCGAATTAAAAAACGCCGAATGAATCAGCAAAGAAATTTTTTATGATATTGCTCCGTAGAAAAGAACGTTCGTCATTCCGACCGAAGGCACGACGAAGTCGTGCCGAAGTGGAGGAATCTATTAAAAACAGGTTTCTCGGCTCTCTCGAAATTAAATCTACAATGTTTTACAAAGCATTATGATATCAGAGGTTTCTCTTATGAAGCAGAAAATAAAATTTAAGATCCACGTCGCCATTTTGCTTTCTTTATATGTCATCTTGGCACTTGCCGGAACAAGTCTCGCCAAAGTCCGTGCTCGCAAGCCAAAGGCCCGTAATCCGGCCAGGTATTCGTTTCCCGCACTGGGAATCTCAGCAGAACGGAAAGTCCAGGTGGCATGGAACCGATTTTACGACCATGCCGGGTTGGGGGCTATCCTGGCTCGCATCCATAAAGCCTTCCCCGACCTTACCCGCCTATATTCTATCGGCAAATCGACCCAGGGCCGGGATATTTGGTGCCTGGAAGTGACTGAACTTAACGTCGGCGACCCTGACCGTAAGCCGGGAATGTATATTGATGGTAATATTCACGGCAACGAGATCCAGACCGGCGAGACCGTAGCCTATACAGCCTGGTACCTTTGCCACCAATACGGACGGCTTGAAAAAGTCACTGCCTTACTTGATGAACGCGTTTTTTATCTCGTTCCGACGATTAATCCCGATGGGCGCGATTTTTGGCTTCATGAGGGTGGTTTCGCGCGGTCAGGCCTTGAGCCAACAGACAATGACCGAGACGGTCTTGTGGACGAAGATGACTATGACGACCTCAACGGAGACGGCTTTATCACACAGATGCGTAAGAAAGACCCATGGGGACGGATCAAGGCACATCCCGATTATCCTGAATACCTGATAGTCTGGGTGAAGGAAGGTGAGGCCGGTGAGTACACATGGCTTGGTTGGGAAGGAATTGACAATGATGGGGATGGCCGTATCAACGAAGATGGCCGGGGCGGTTATGACATGAATCGGAACTGGGCGTACGATTGGCAGCCGGATTATATTCAATATGGGGCTAAGGATTATCCGTTCTCACAGCCGGAAACCCGTGCGGTGTCCGAGTTCGTTCTGGCCCATCCGAATATCGCAGCCGCCCAGTCGTATCATAACACCGGCGGTATGATTTTGCGAGGCCCGGGCCGCGAAGGAGGTGAGATAAAGAGCCAGGACGATAGAGTTCTAAAACTTATCGGCGAACGGGGCGAGAAAATCCTCCCTTATTATCGTTCAATCGTTCATTGGAAGGACCTCTACACCATTTGGGGTGGTGAGATTGATTGGTTTTATGGAGGACGGGGCATTCTTTCGTTCATAAACGAATTATGGACGTCCAAAAATCTATACAAAACCCAAGATTCGCCTTCGGATGAGCAGCAGGCCGAATTTATCGAATATGTGCTGATGGGCGACGGCATCATTCCGTGGGAGGAATATGACCATCCAACTTATGGCAAAATTGAGATTGGGGGGACGAGGAAAGAGTGGGGGC
>JBDRTM010000222.1:0-3835 GCA_043824065.1 Planctomycetota bacterium
CCACTCTGCTGTTTCCTGTCCAGCCCTGTGTCCCTTTGCTGAAGACCCATTCGGCCACAGTATTTGCATAAGATGAAACCGGAACCAGAAAAAAGATCGTAAAAACCAACATTATTGGAAATAATCTTAATTTTTTTCCGGAGCTTACCGTAAATTCAAAGACTGACATAAAAACTTCCTTCCGATTTAGTTCCTGTTGCGGAAACAGTATTTGTCATTCCCGCGGAAGCGGGAATCCAGCTTTTTCGCTCTGGACCCCTGCTTTCGCAGGGGTGACATCGTCGATTTTTGTTACCCGCAACATATACTATTTAGTTTAAGAGGATCTCTTCTGGTAGTAATATTGATGTAACAATGTTTTGCTTTTACGTTTGAATATCTCGGTTCCGGTTCGTCAGTCCGAAAAGACAGGCGACCACCATCAGTGCCCCTGTTCCCGTCGCGCCTACGATAATCCTGTCAAGGTTACACTGCGCCCACTGCCACGAAACAGGTAAATTGCGGGCGAAAGTCCCCCAGCTGATAACGGCGATACTTACCCCGATCGATGCAAGACCCTGCCACAGGCGAAGGCGAATTCGCATAAAAGCCAAAAGAAACAAGCCCAAAAGCGCGCCGCCAAAGATTCCCGAGAGCTGCCACCAAATATCCAAAATACTTTTTGCCCGAATCATCAAAAGGGCGGCACCGGTCCCAAGCAGACCCCATACCACCGTTCCTAACCGCAGAAATACCATACTGGCCCGCTCCCCAATATTCGGATTAAAATATCGCTTATGAAAGTCCAGCAGCAAAACCGTCGCCGAGCAATTCAGCGCCGAATCAATAGTACTCATTGCCGCCGCTAAAATAGCAGCGATAATCAATCCTTTTAGACCCGCCGGAACCTGTGTCGCGATATAGTAAGGAAAAACCTGGTCGCCCTTGGTTATGCCGGCCCGTACCAATTCGTCGCCTCGAGAGTAGAAGGCAAAAAGCGTTGTCCCGATATAAAGAAAAACCGCAGTCAGCGGAATATATATCAGCATCGCAATCCAAATTGAGCGTTTTGCTTCTCGCTCTGTAGGAACAGAGCAGTATTTCTGCACGTAGTTCTGGTCGGCCAACAAACTCCGCAGAGCCTCCGTGATTCCATAGATAATCATCACCCATATCGTTCGGTCGAACAGGTGCTCCTGGGAAGCCAGAGTAAATTTCAAGCTGCCAAAGCTAAACTTATTATTGTCAATAGCCGCTTGTATTAAGGGTTCCGGCCCCGAGAAAACATGAATGGACAAACTAACAGCGCAAAAGAGGATGCCTACAATCATAATCACTGATTGCATAACGTCGGTCCAAATCACGGCCTCCATCCCGCCAAGCAGTGTATAAATAATAGTAATCAGGCCAATGACTATAATAACAACACCGATGTTCCACGAAACAAATGTACTTAATAGCAAGCCGGCCAGGTAAAGAATTACCGCAACGCGTCCTATCATATACAAAACAAATGCAAGTGCTGCATATATTCGTCCCCAGGACCCGAGTCTTTCTTCCAGAAAGCTGTAAACACTAATCAGTTGTGTTTTTCGATAATAAGGCACGACATATTTGCAAACCAGCCAGGCCACAGGCAAGATACAAAGCGAGAAAATGATGGGATTCCAGTTGCTGTCGAAGGCCTTGCCCGGCGTGGCAATATATGAAATACTGCTCGTATAAGCGCTCATCACGGCCAGTCCGGCCGCCCAGGCGGGAATAGAACGGCCGGCAACCATGAATTGTTCAGCCGTCCGACACTTACGGGTGTAATAGACACCCATTCCAATCAGCACACAGCTATAGAGAATAAGGATGCCGATATCAATTGCACTAAGATTTCCCTGTATAATCTTTCAACCTATCCAAAACCTGTTTTATCTTTCTGGTATAATTCCCAGCTCTTTTACGTACTGCTGAATCCTATCATGCTCCGCTCGGCGAAAACGATGAAACGGCTCAGCCAAGAAATCACTGCAGATACCGATACACGAAAGCGCACACTTCAGGCCTTTCAGAAAGCTCGATTCATACTGTCCCACATTATAGATGGCGTTGCTGAGCTGCATTACCTTTTTATGCAGGGACTCGACCTTCGGCAGGTCTTTTGAACACGCTGCATTATAAAGCTCGACATAAAGCTCTGGAATCAGGTTGGCCCCTCCACAGACACCGCCGTGCCCACCCAACAATATTACCTCAGCCAGCAGCTCCTCTCGACCCATAAGAAGCGAAAAATCCGGGTGGTCTTTAAGCAGGGACTGAAGCCGGCGAAAATAAATCATGTTGCCGGAGCTGTCCTTTATACCTGCAATGCCCGGAAAGTCAGCCGCAGCCCTTATGGTCTCCGGCTCGTAAACCAGCTTGGTGTAGCTCGGCATATTGTACAGAAACACCGGCAGCGGCAATTCAGGCGTTAGGTGTCTGAGGTATTCGAGTAGTTCCGCTTGCCCCGCGGGGAAGTAATATGGCGGCGCCAGCACAACCGCTTGCGCACCGGAGTCCCGGGCCTTGCGGGCAATATTTACCGACTCTACAAAGGATGTGTCGGTTATTCCGACCAATACCGGCACCCGCCCCTTAACCTGTCCACAGACGCGTTCGATAAGTTCATACCGCAACCGGTAGCTAAGGCTCGGCGCCTCACCCGTTGTCCCTAAGACAAACAAACCGTGAACGCCGCCGGCAAGAATATGCTCTATCAGCCGCTCTAAGCCGGCTACATCGAGCGTGTCCCGGTCCAGAAGCGGCGTAACCAGAGGCGGAATGATACCACGCAGCGGCCTCGGTAATACATTCGTGTTCGATTTCATCTTTATTAGTTCTCCATTCTACTATATCCTTTTGCTCTCTACTATACGCCAAATTATGAACCGGCATCAAAAATAAAACTACCAACAGCGAACTACAAACTAAAAACTCACAACTGGATTTAGTATAATCGCTTTTATGAGTCTGTCTCAAGAGATAAAACGCAAAGCGCTTGAATTAGGCTTCGACCTGGTCGGCATAACAGACGCCTCGCCCATCGATGCCAAGCAGGTCGAACTGTTGGCCGAGTGGCTAAAGTCCGGCTGCGCCGGCCAGATGAGCTACCTGCACAGCAATTTTGAAAAACGTACTCAGCCTACTAAACTTTTGGAAAACGCACAATCAATAATCTGTGTCGGCTTAAATTATACACCGCCGAAACACCCCTTGTCGTCCCAAGCGCAGCAAAGCACCCATCCACCGTCATTCCGAGCGAAGCAAAATACCCCTCCACCGTCATTCCGAGCGAAGCAAAATACCCATCCACCGTCATTCCGAGCGAAGCGAAGCGAAGTCGAGGAATCTATTAAAAAAAGCATCCTCTCGTCATTGCGAGTCCGCCATAGGCGGACGCGGCAATCTCATCTCCAACACGCAACTGTCCCAATCGGCAAAGCAGCAAACTACGCCCAATATGAAGATTATCATCCGTTCATAAAGGAACGATTGCGCAAACTTACTGAATTTATTAGTTCTGTCACCGGGCGGGGCCACAAATTCAAAATCTGTGTTGATTCAGCACCATTAGCTGAGCGGGCGTTAGCCGTAAGAGCCGGACTGGGCTTCTTCGGAAAGAATCACATGCTAATCAATCCCAAACTCGGCCCGCAAATATTCTTAGGTGAAATCATAACGACTCTAAAACTTTCAACTGATGTGCCTATTATTTTTCATTCCGAGCGAAGCGAACTACCTCCCCACCGTCATTCCGAGCGAAGCGAAGCGGAGTCGAGGAATCTATTAAAAAAAGCATCCTCTCGTCATTGCGAGTCCGCCATAGGCG
>JBDRTM010000223.1:0-6016 GCA_043824065.1 Planctomycetota bacterium
TCGCCTGCGTTTTAATTACAATCCCGGTAATACAACCTATTTAGTTCCCGTTGCGGAAAGCAAAAACCGACGATGTCACCCCTGCCCCTGCTTCCGCAGGGGTAAACTTGTCCCCGCGAAAGCGGGGAGCAGGGGTCCAGAACGAAAAACTGGATTCCCGCTTCCGCGGGACTGACAAATACTGTTTCCGCAACAGTAACTAAGTAGTGAGTTGAATACTCACTCCTCACCACTCACTACTCATCACCTCGGGCGGGATGTATGCACAAAAAGGCTCTTCTGCCATGTAATTATCCGTCGCAGCGTATGCTCTGCCTCGACATCCGCCGCATACATCCCTGTAGCCACACACCCCACACTTGCCTTCGAGACTGCTGCTGTTACGCATTCGCGCAAGGTCTTCGTTGTTGTGCCATATCTCTGTAAGTTTTTGTTTAAGCACGTTACCGCATTTTACCGGCAGATACCCACAGGGAAATACGTCTCCCTGATGGCCTACGAACAGCACGCCAAGGCCTGCAAGACATCCGCGCGAAGAACCACCGTGCCCAGCTCTGCCTGGGACAGAACCGCTAATTTTCGCTGTCTTTTTACGGGCCTGATATAGGCCTTGCTGCCTGATAATACGTTCATAATGAGGGCCACAGGTTACCTTCATTTGCAGCTCGCTGCGACTATCCAATCTACATATCTCAAGCATCTTTTGTTCATATTGCTCAGGTGAAAGCATGTCCGTTTCAGCCAGGACCTGTCCGCACCCAACCGGAACCAGCATGAATATATGTACTGCTACTGCACCCAATGATTTGGAAAGTTCGTAAATATCTTCTAATTGTCCGGCATTGTGCTTAGTCAATGTGATATTTATCTGAGTAGGTATTTCTTCCTCACGAAGACATTTGATACCTTGCAGTGCCCTTTCAAAGGAGCCTTCCAGCTGCCGCAGCTTGTCATGAACCTCGGCAGTCGCACCATCCAAGCTCACTGCAACCCTCACGATTCCGCTATCACGTATTTGTTTGGCCACTGTTGCATTTACCAATGTTCCATTGGTTGCAAGGGCCGGTGTAATCCCCGCCGCTTTCGCCTGGCTAACCAGCTCAAATAAGTCATCACGACAGAGCGGCTCACCCCCGGAGAACACCAAAACCGGCATCATAGGCTGCTTTTTGCCTAATTCAGCCAACTGTGATATCAATTCTTTCGCCTGTGCGGTTGTTAAATCCTTAAAAGCCGCCTCATCGGATTCCAGACGCCGACAATGTGCGCAGGTCAAATTGCATTTTATCGTAGTCTCCCAAAATAAAAGTCTCAGGATTTGATTTGACCCTAAAGCTTCTTTCACGACTGCTTATCCTCCTTACTGTCTGGCTCGGAGGATATCTTTTCAGCGTGCCGTACGATGCTGTCAACAAACCTTGCTGCCTCAGCAGCACCATTCTCTTTAGCTATAGTGTTGACGTTCTTAATTACGCAGTGCAGCAGCTTATTGACAACACGGTTGACCATTATCTCCATGGCCTCTTTGCATGAAGCTTCCTGCCTTGTTCCGACAAAGAACTGCTCAAGCTCGTTTTGACTAATCCGAACAAATTGCTGCTTCAACTGACCTATCAGAGGCCCTATGTCCCTGGTCCCGAACCAGTCCATAAAATCTGTAACATTTTCAAAGACTATCTCCATGCCCCTGGCGATGTCCCGCTCGCGGGCCTTGCGATTCTGCTCTACTACCTCGGCAAGGTCGTCAACACTATAAAGGTACACACCATCCAGTTTATTTATCGAAGGTTCGAAGTTTCGCGGTACTGCAATATCGATAATCAGCAGCGTGCTTCGGCGCCGAGTGTCCATTATCTTCTTGAAGGGGTCCTTCCTGAAAAGATAATCTTGTACCGTCGCCGAGGCTATCGCGATATTAGCAGTAATAAGCTGGTCCTCAACTTCTTCCCATTTGCGGACCGCAATGCCGTATTGCTCGGCCACGCTGCGACCGCGGTCGTAAGACCTGTTGACAACCGTTATATTCCTGGCCCCAACCTGAAGAAGGTGCTGTACGATAAGCTGCCCCATCTCCCCGGCCCCGATAACAACCACTTTCGCCGATGAGATATCGGCAAAGAGCTGCTTGGCCAGCTCGACCGCAACGCCGGCAATGCTAACTCGCCCGGATGAGATTGAGGTAGTTGTATATATCTTCTTGCTGGTAGCAAAGGCACAGTGAAATAGGCGATTTAAAATCTTTCCCGTGCTCTTGGCTGCACAGGCCAGCTTGTAGCCCTCCTTGACCTGCCCGATTATCTGTGCCTCGCCCACTACCATGCTGTCCAGGCTCGATGCGACCGTCAGCAGGTGCCTGACCGCGTCCTCATCGCTATAGGAGTACAGGAACTCAGCAAACTTCTCCGGCTTAATATTATGAAACTCCGAGATGAACTTAGTCAGGTCATCCACATCAGCACCCCCGGCACGTTTGTCGGCACAATACAGCTCAACACGGTTGCACGTCGATATCAGCACAAACTCCGCCTGGCGAAACCTGTTTTTCAGCTCGCAAAGTGCCCTGGTGGTCTCCACGGCGTCAAACGCCAGTTTCTCACGAATCTCCACCGGAGCAGTCTTGTGGTTGAGTCCTAAAACTACAATCTTCATTTGTCACACTTACTTTATCGCTTCAACCGTCTGGCCGCTGTCCTTGACGAAATCGTGCCTTGTTCCACAAAAAACCGTGGTTCCAACTATCGCAAATACAATCAAAAAGAAGACCAGCAAGGTCGCGTACGCCACCTTCTTGCCCTTTAGTGTAATAAAGTGCCGCAAAGCCAGAATTATCCCTAATAGCGCCCAAACAACTATAATAAGAACGATCTTGGAGTCTGCCAGCCAGGCATGAGCAGGTATTCCAAGTGCCGCTGAGTTTACTGCAGCCATTACGATTCCACTGACCAGCCCGAATGTCAGCAGGACAAAACAAGCCTTGAGCCCCAGCAGATTCATGTGTTCGAGCTTCTCGAAATTGGGCACCTTGCCGAGCACCTGCATGACCTTTTTTTGCTTTAGCTTGCGTCTGCCGAGCAAGTAGAGAAGGGCGCTGGCGGTCGCGAGCATTGTTGCTACACCGGCGAGAATCATTGCAATACCGTGGGCAATAGCCCAGGGAGTAGCGGCTGCGGCGTGGACCTCCGAGGCCGGTTCGGCAACAATCGCAGCCAAGATGATCAAGCCGAAAATTACCCACACCATTACCGAACCGAACCATACCTGCTGGATAGCAATACTGAAAAAGAGGTATATAAGGCCAAATACAATAGTAAGGACAATCATCGACTCAAACAGTCCTGTCAGCGGCACCGCTTTTATTGCCACAGCCCTGAATATCAGTATGACAGCTTCCAGCGTCACCGCCAGTGAGACGAGAGGCAAAAGGAAGCGTTTGTATTTCTCACCGCCGGCAGGCAACTGAAGAATGCCCACAATCGCTGCTGCCAGAAATAGCGCTATCACAAATGCAAATATGATTATTTCCGGTATTGGCAGACCTAACATTTTTGCTCCTGTTCGTTGGTATTTTGCGCACCAAATTGTGTAATGTATGTCGGCGGCACCTTTTTGAGCTCCTTTTCAGTAAGCAGTATTCGGTAGTTTGAAATCCCGCATGCCTGGCTCATTCGTCGAACTGTCCGCTGAACATCTTCGTCACTTTTCCCGTGGACCATCGTGTACAGGCTATAAGGCCAGTTTTTATCGGTATGGCGTTCATAGGCGTGACTAACCTCCCTAAACCCGGCAAATACCTCGCCCACTTCCTTGGTTCGTTCGGGCTCCACCTTCCAGACCACCATTGCTCCAGCGCCCAGGCCCACTTTGAAATGATTCACTATCGCTCCTATTCGTCGAAGTTTACCCTGCCGTTTCCAGTCTTTCAAAACTGCCAGCAACTGCCCTGTATCTATACCTATCTGTTGGGCCATATCGTTAAATGGACTTTGACTTTTCGGCAATCCCTGTTGAAGAACAGCCAAAATCTTCTGCTCAATACTGGATATACAGTTTTTCATTGATTGTTTGACAGATATAACTTACTCACAGGGTACATTGAGTCATAGCATACCTACAAATCTTCCCAGAACCGGGAAATCCGCCCAGAAAGCCACCCAAGATGAATTATATTATAATGAATTCGGCTCACAATTGCAAGTTAGTTTTTCACTGTTCCTACAATTCTCCGATTTGACCTTTGTAGAGACAGAAATTCCGGAAATGCTTGAATCTGTCCTGGTTTTGGTGTAAAAACTTAGAAAACTTAAAGAATGAATTATGGAAGGCTAAGAATGAGACCCCTCAAGATAGCAAGCCGCGCCAGTAAGCTGGCTTTGGTACAATCCAACCATATCCGTAACTTGCTAAAAAATCTTAGCGACGGCATTGAAATTTCCATAGTGAAAGTGTCAACTAAAGGCGACCGCGACAAATCAGATTTCCTTTATAAATCCGACTCTATGGGCTTTTTTACTTCTGAAGTTGAGAATGCGGTTCTTGACGGCAGGGCTGACATCGCTGTTCACAGTCTTAAGGACCTGCCCACGGCCTGCACGAAAGGGCTGGTAGTTGCTGCGGTACCAAAAAGGGAATCTGTTGCCGATGCGTTGATAGCCAACCGCGGATTTCGCGGATTACACGGATTACACGGACTAAACACAAATAAAAAATCAGTGAAATCTGTGCAATCCGTGGTTGCTGCTCTGCCGGCCGGGGCAACCGTGGGGACGTCGAGCCTTCGACGCATTGCCCAGTTGCGCCGGCTTAGAGATGACCTAAAATGTGTTCCTTTGCGTGGAAATGTTGAAACGAGGGTTTCAAAGGTTGCCTCTGGGAAGATTGATGCAGCCGTTGTCGCTTGCGCAGGTTTGAACCGGCTTGGTCTGGCTGATAAAATCTCTGCAATTCTGCCGCCCCAGGAGTTCCTGCCCGCCCCGGCGCAGGGCGCTCTGGCCGTTCAGATTCGCACCGCAGATGATGAGCTTGCCGAGCTTGTCTTACAACTCGATGATAAACATTCTCGGATTGCCGTCGAAGCCGAACGATCTATACTTACATCTATGCACGGCGGATGCAGTATACCCCTGGGCGTTTATTCACAAATCTCCGGCGATACTATAACCATTGATGCAATGATCTCTGATGTGGAAGGTAAGAAATATATCAAACGCTCAAAAACCGGTTGCATCAACGAGGCCAAATCTTGCGCCAGGGAACTCGCACAAGAGCTGCTGGCCGCTGGTGGGCAGGAAATTCTTGAAGAAATCAGAAATAGCCGGAATGATGAAATCAAAAGGTAAAGTGGTTTCTGACTGACTATACGAGACTCACAAAAAGGGTTCAGAAAGCCCAATAGAGTGCAGTGTCGTGGGGTGGCGGTATTCTTCTCTAAATTTTTTTATTTTTTTTGAAAAAACCCTTGACAAAGGGTTTTTACTCTATATAATATATGAGTATTTCGATTGATTTAGTCAAGATGGTTTTTTTAATATGCGAATACCCAAGAAATGCCAATATGCTCTAAGGGCGGTTTTTGAGCTTGCCATGCGTGAGCCAGGCCAGCCAGTGAAAATACACCAGATTGCCGGTGCTCAAGATATACCGCCGCGCTTTTTGGAGGCGATATTAAATCAGCTTAGACATGCGGGTTTTGTTGACTCCCGCCGGGGCAACGAGGGCGGCTATATGTTAGCACGGGCGGCAGAGCACCTGACTGTTGGGGAAGTTATTGAATATATCCAGGGCCCGATTTTCGTAACTACAGATGCCGGGAAAGCCACCCGAGATTCAACTTTTTTTGGAGATGAGGCCTTCAAAGCTCTTTGGCAAGAGGTTAATAGCGCAGTCTCAGAGGTTTGCGAGAACAAAACATTTGCCGATCTTGTAGAATTTGAACAAGCCAAGAGAAGGCAATGTGCTCCGAATTACTGCATTTAGGCTAAAAAAAGGTAACCGTTCAGGGCCTAAAAATGTCGATTTT
>JBDRTM010000224.1:0-3088 GCA_043824065.1 Planctomycetota bacterium
AGAATTTTTTGACCCTCATCTTGGAATTCACGTTGAGGCGTCCACTTCACCCCTATTTGATGAAAACGGCCGGATTATGGCCTCTGTCCATATTGCCAAAGACATTAGCAAGCGTAAGCAGGCCGAGGCCAAGCTTAAGGCAGTTCAGGAGAAACTGATTGATACAGCGCACAGAGCGGGCATGTCGGAAGTGGCCGTCGATGTACTGCACAATGTTGGAAATGTCCTCAACAGTATTAACGTATCGACAACCGTGATAAGAGAGAAAGTTACCAGCTCAGAGGTGGCAAACCTGGAAAAAGTGGCAAGTATGATCAATGAGCATACCGATGACCTTGGAACGTTCCTTACCGAACACCCACAGGGAAAACATATACCCGTGTATCTGACTGAGGTCAGTAAATGTCTGCAAAATGAGCAGACTTATATTATCGACAAACTCAAGGTACTAACCGAGAACGTCCAGCACATCAAGGATATAGTCAGTACGCAGCAGTCATACGCTAAGGTCTTGGGCGTTGAGGTCCAAACGTCTCTTAGCAAATTGGCCGAAGATGCCATCCAGATCAATAGTGCAGGTTTGGAACGCCATGGGACTCGGCTTATACGTGAGTTTGAGGAGCTTGGCGATGTCGAGATTGACAAACAAAGAGTGCTTCAGGTCCTGGTGAATCTGGTAAGCAACGCCAAGTATGCCTTGAGTGGCTGTGATAAAAAAGAAAAATTACTAACTATTCGAATCTATAAACACGGTGAGGAACGCTTCCGGATCGAAGTGGCCGACAACGGTGTTGGGATATCCGAGGATAATCTGACGAAGATATTCAGCCATGGATTCACGACCAAGAAAGATGGTCATGGTTTTGGATTGCACAGCAGCGCCCTGGCAGCTAAGAAGATAGGAGGTTCCTTGACCGTCCATAGCGATGGTTTGGGGCAGGGAGCGACGTTCACGTTGGAATTGCCATTTAAGCCTGTGGAGGTTATGAAATGAAAGAAAAATGCCAGAAGAATCAGCGTATCCTGGTGATTGACGACAGCGAGGGCATTCATAAGGATTTCCGGACAATCCTTGGAAGCAGTGACGCCAATGCAGCTAATCTCCATGGAGCCAAATCCGTAATTTTTGGCAACGCATCAAACCCATCAAAGCAAATCAGTTTCGAGATCGACTCTGCCTTCCAGGGTCAAGAGGGCTTGGAGAAAGTTCGACAGGCTTTACACGAGGGCCGTCCCTATGCCATGGCGTTTGTTGACATTCGCATGCCACCAGGCTGGGATGGAGTCGAAACAATCAAGCGAATTTGGCAGGAATATCCGGAACTTCAGGTCGTAATTTGTACCGCTTATTCCGACTATGACTGGAATGATCTCATTGCGAAGCTCGGACAGACTGAACAACTGCTGATTTTGAAAAAGCCGTTTGACAATGTTGAAGTTTATCAACTTGCCAGCGCACTTACCGAAAAATGGTATCTCTCCAAACAGGCGCGGCTCAAGCACAAAGAGCTGGAGCGTATTGTAGAGCAACGAACACATCAAGTAGAAGAAGCAAATAAAGAGTTGACTATTGCTTTGGAGAAAGCCAAAAGAGCTGAAAAAGCCAAAAGTGAATTCCTCGCAAATATGAGCCATGAAATCCGCACACCAATGAATGCTATCATAGGCTTCAGTGATATGTTGGCAGAACAAGATTGCGCTGCAGAGCAAGAAGAGTATGTGAATATTATCAGAGATTCCGCAAAGAACTTGCTGTATCTGATAAATGATATCTTAGATTTTTCGAAGATTGAAGCACACCAGCTTGATACAGAAATTAATGAATGCTCATTAGGTAGGATACTAAGCTTCATCGATTCAACGATGAAACCGCAGGCAGAGAATAAGTCTTTTGATTTTAAGATAGTCGAAAGCAAAGGCCTACCTGAACGAATACGCACCGACCCCGTCCGTTTGCGTCAGTGTTTGATCAATCTGACAAGTAATGCTGTCAAATTCACTGAAAAAGGACACGTGTACGTAAATGTTTCCTTGGCAAATAGAAACAATCAACCATATATCCGCTTTGACGTTGAGGACACCGGCATCGGTATCCCAAGAGACAAACAGGAGGTAATATTTAGGTCGTTCACTCAGGCAAATGGGGGCACAACCCGCAAGTATGGCGGTACAGGATTAGGGCTGACTATCACTAAGCAGTTGGCAGAACTGCTCGGTGGAGAGCTTACTTTAACCAGTGAAGAAGGAAAGGGTTCTATATTCTCACTTGTAATACCGGCTGGTCTTGATGTGACGAAGCAGCCTGCTTTGGACATGTGTATTGATCATATAGAGCCCCGCAAAGAGGAAACAGGGCAATCTGAGTTTACAGGACACATACTTGTGGCTGAAGATGTAAAAACTAATCAAATGCTTATCAAATTACTGTTAAAACAAATGGGTTTGGAGGTAACAATAGCAGAAGATGGAAGTGAAGTGGTACAAAAGGCACTTGCCCAACAATTTGACCTCATATTTATGGACATACAGATGCCCAATATGAACGGCTACGAGGCCACAAGGACACTCAGGAATGAGGGAGTCAAAACACCAATTATTGCACTGACTGCCAGCGCAATGTCTGGTGACGAGGGTAAATGTATTTGTGCTGGTTGCGACGACTATTTGTCCAAGCCGATCGACCGCCGGAAACTCCTGGAAAAGATTCACAAATACCTGCCGGCGGAGAACATAACTTTGAGTGAAAAAACCGACTCAGTCAAATCTCAGGTAGATAAGCTTGCAGATCTCTGTTGTGGTGGACAAATCCCTCAAGAATCAAGCTTGAAGGAGACAGTTGGAAACGAAGACAGTAAGGAAATACTTAACTGGGACGAGCTTATTGGCAGATTGGGGGATGAGGAGCTGCTCAAGGAAGTTGTACCTATATTCTTAAAAGATAACGAAGAACGATTTAATAAGCTTACAAAGGCAGTGAAGGCTGGCGATGCTAAGGCAATCAAGCTGCACGCTCATGCAGTAAAGGGAGCTGGGAGAAATATTGGAGCAAGACGGCTTTCAGATATAGCTTATCGTCTGGAATGTGTTG
>JBDRTM010000225.1:0-7199 GCA_043824065.1 Planctomycetota bacterium
ATATTAGTTTCTCCCTAAAGAAGTTTTATAATAGAGTTATGCAAAATTGAGGTTAGGCATATATTATTTAAGAAAATTAGGTTTTTTATTTTCTTAAATAACCAAGTAACTGTCTGCCGGGTAATAATTTATTGTTTGAAAAGAAAAAATTAAAAGACAATTTTTTCTTTTCAAAGTATGCCTAACCTCGATTTTGCAGAAGCCTTAATTTTGTTAAGTCTACTCCGGGACATCCACATGCTTGCCTGTTGCCTGCACCTGCAGGTAACGCAGGCACAAGTGCGACTCCCGTCGCTCGCACCCCCGCTCTTGCTTTCGCAATCCGCAGGATGCCTTACGGCAGAAAGCACGAAGGTTACGCGAGTGCAGGCGCAAGACGAGGCAGCAGGCAGAATAACGCGTTTGGGCCCGTTTATAGCACAGGCGAACTTTTTCTACAAGTTTTTTATTTGTTGACAAACTTTGTCCGAAGATTACCATAAGCCGATTGAATAATGTATGAGAAAATCAATTTGGTAAAAACGTATGCCGGAAGAAGATGCCCAGTCGTTGGCCAAGGCCAAGGCTTTTTTTGAGAAAGCCCGCAAAGTAGCCGAGACAAACAATTTCGATTACGCAATCGATATGTACCTGCAGGGTCTGCACTATAGCCCGGATGCTCTGGAAGAGGGGCACCTTCCGCTTTGTGAACTGGCCCTGCAGCGTCAGGGAAGGGGCGGCAAGAAACCTTCGATGATGGAAAAAATGAAGCACCTGCGAGGCAAAACGCCGCTTGAGCAGATGCTTAATGCGGAATATCTTTTTGTAAGGGACCCGGAACATCTGCCATTTGCCGAGGCAATGCTAAAGGGCGCGGTGGCGGGCGGCTATAACAAAACGGCCGGCTGGATTGCCAACCTTGTTTTTCAGAAAAATAATGCCTCCAAAAGACCATCAGCGCAAACATATATCCTGTTAAAAAATTCCTATGCCGCCTTGGGGCAATTCGACAAGGCCGTTGTAGCCTGCCAGTATGCCTCCCGACTTAGACCGGAGGATGGAGCATTGGCAGACGAATTTAAGAACCTCTCGGCGGAACTGACTATGGCCAGGGGCAAATACGATGAGGAGGGGGATTTCAGGAAAGCCATCAAGGACCGTGAGGGTCAGGAAAAACTTCACGGCCAGGCCAGTGTCGTCAAGACGGAGGATTACCGCGTTAAAGCGGTTGAAGACGCCCGCAAAAAGATAGCCGAGAATCCGAACATTCCGGCTAATATATTTAGTTTGGCCGACGCCCTGTCGGATATGGACACCAACGAGGCGGAAAACGACGCCGTAGCGCTGCTGGAAAATACGTATAAAGCCAAACAAGATTTTAGCTATAAACAGCGTGCAGGTCAAATAAGAATAAGAGGGATCAAACGAAAAATACGAGAGGCAAAAGCCTGCCTTGAGACTAATCCGGAAGATGCGCAAATCAAGGCCGGGCTCGAACAACTCTCGCGGCAATTAAACGATGCCGAACTGGAACATTACAAGCTCTCCGTGCAGAACTATCCGACCAACCTCGCAGCCAAATATGAATATGCTATTCGTTTGGTCAGGAATGAAAAATACAACGAGGCGATACCTTTGTTCCAGGAGTCACAGAAAGATCCGAGGCGAAAGATTGCATCGATGAATCAAACAGGCTACTGCTTTTTTATGAAGGGCTGGCTGGCTGATGCAATTGACGTTTTTACCAATGCGATAGAGTCCCACGAGTTAAAAGATGATGCAACGGGCAAGGAATTGCGGTATAATCTGGCCCGGGCTTATGAGGAGCAGGGCGATAAAGAAAAGGCATTGGAGATTTATCGCAAAATCGCCCAGTTTGATTTTGGATACAAAGACGTCAGCCAGCGAGTAGATAAGCTAAGGGAAAGTCAAAAGTAAGAACTAATGATGGTAGAGATTACTGCAAAAGAAAGTCCTTTTTCGCCGGGCCAGCCGGTTCAACCAGAGTATTTCGTTGCCCGGATTAAAGAGATACAAAGATTGGAGAGGGCCATCAGGCAAACGGTTTCAGGTAGAAACGAGAATATTTTCATTACGGGGCCGCGTGGAATTGGAAAAAGTTCGTTAGCCTTGTTTATCCGATACCTGGCAGAGAAAGAATACTGCTTGATTGGAAGTCACTGCTATTTGGGAGGAGTGCGAAGCTTAGATGAAATGATGGGTGTTACTTTTCAGAAGCTCCTGCAGGACTGCACAGATAAATCACTGTTCGACAAACTAAGGGAAATCTTTGATGATTATATAGCAGAGCTGAAATTTTTTGGTATGGGAGTTGAATTTACGAAAGACAAAAGCAAGCTTCATACATTAGTGAACAATTTCCTGCCAGCACTACGAAAAATATATGACGAAGCTAAGAAAAACGGTAAGAAAGGTTTAATCCTCATACTGGATGACCTCAATGGAATCAGTGATGTGCCGCAATTTTCACAGTTCCTAAAAAGTCGCGTTGATGAGTTAGCAACTTCAGGTAAGCCTTTGCCAATTTTTCTAGTCCTTGTCGGACTGCCGGAAAGACGAGATGAGCTTATAAAGCATCAACCATCGGTTGCAAGGATTTTCGATGTGGTAGATTTACCACCAATGAGTAATAGCGAATCCGAGGATTTTTTTATAAATATGTTTAGCAAACAAAATATTACAGTCACCAGCGAAGCACTTTATCTGATGGTGGGATTGTCAGGTGGATTTCCAATGCTCATGCATGAAATTGGTGATTCGGTTTTTTGGCAAGACTCAGATCAACATATTGACGGAGGTGATGCTGTTATCGGCATAGCAGAAGCGGCAATAAGTACTGGTAAGAAGTACATAGACCCACAGATATCTAAAATGTTGCGAAACAAAACATATACTTCTATTCTACGTAAAATTAGCGAAATGCCATCAGGATTCGGTACAACGTTTGAACGTCAGCAGATATTACAAGAAATCCCTCAGCATGAGCAAAAAAACTTAGATAATTTCCTGAAAAGAAGCAGAGAGTTAGGCATTATCGAGGCAGCAGAAGCTCGTGGTGAATATAGATTCGTTAATCCACTTTATCACTTATATGTATGGAATGAGTTCCAAAATAAAAGGAAGTAACCAATTTTTCAATAGAATAACTGTACAATTTGAAGAGAATACGTAATAGGATTTTTCAGGAGATTGAAGTGGCACAATCGTTACAGGCGAAAAAAAGGGCGAAACAAAATACCAAAAGTAGGACGACCAATCGCGCACGTAAAAGCCAGATAAAGACACAAATCAAACATTTCGAGACGGCTGTGAGCGAAGGTAACGTTGAAGCGGCAAGGGAACAATATAAACTCGTTGTCAAGAAATTGGACAAAACCGCATCTACGAGCACAATGCACAAGAAAACAGCCGCACGAAAGAAATCACGACTTGCCAAGAAGCTTAACGCGCTAAAAGATAAAAAGAGTTAATTGGTTAATTGGTGAGTAGTGAGCTAAAGTAAATTAAAGTGCCTAAAGTGAGCTAAAGTGACTAAAGTGAGCTAAAGTTGGATGGCAGAAGACTAATTCTGGATGCTTCCGCCTTCGCTGAAGCTACGGCGGACAAGCGATGATGTATGCTCGTGAGAGGATTAGAGAATTGGTGAATTAGAGAATTAGTTAATTGTTGGAGCGGCAAGAGGACGACCCCATGAGATAGTGAAGGATTATCTCACGGGGTAAATATTTTTTCTTGCTTTTTTAAGGCAATTCCGGCCATAATATCATAGGCATCAACGGATACTCGATACTCGATTCCGGATACTCGATTCTGGATGGGTGGATGCGCAGAGGAGGGGACGGGGAAAGTTGTAAGATATATTGCGAGATACGAGATAAGAAAATAGAAACCGAACCAGCAGTAGTACTCGAATGTGGCATACGTGGTGCCGGTGAGGTTTACGTTGTGTGGGAACAATATAAACAATAGAGAGGTGTTATGATGTCGAAGCGAATGTCTATCTTTGTAGTTGTAATAATCTGTGCCTGCGTTGGGGGCTTTTGCTTTCTATTGGGGGCCGGATATTCAGGTTTATATCTGAAGAACTATATTATGGATGCCAACGCGGGCTGGCTGAGCCAGCATATCAATCGCCTGGCAATGATTCGGACGGGTCGGGCGGAGGAGGCGGCCGGCGATATTGAAAAGACGCTCGATAACTCGATTATACAATTAAGCTGGGCCGGTCTTGATGGAAACGGAGACTTTCACGCAGAACGCCTGCCGGAGATGCATCTTCGAGCCCTGCAAATTGCGCGGGGCTATGCAGATGCGGGTTACCGTGATGCATTCTCCGAGGAGTCGCTTCGTATTTTGGATAAAGTTGAACTTGTCGATGTAGAAAAATATTCGCCGGCAATCCGTGAGCTACAAGAGCGAACACGGGAGTGAAGGCAGAGTGCACAGCATACGCTACCTTAACTGGTAGTGACCCTGAGCCATCCCCAGGCTCGTCCCGCACCAATTTAGAGTAAAACCCCCCAATAAATTGGGGGGCTAAATATTACTGCGTCGCCCCTTCGGCAAGCTCAGGGCAGGCTTACCGGCGACGGCTAAACGACCCACAGAAATCTATCTAATTTTTTTCTTGCTTTATAAACAATTCGCAGTAGATACAATGTCAAAATGAAATGACCTTAGTCAGGACTGGTAGAATGCCGGAAATTTTCAAAAAGCAAATAATCAAACTATTGAAACACAGCGATTATGCACCGGTGAAATTAGCACAATTAGCCAAGGCATTAGGTGTAAGCTCGGAAGATTATCCACAGTTTAAAGAGGCCTTCGACCAGCTTCGTCATGTCGGGCACGTGGTGATTGGTGCGAGGAACTTAGTCAGCCTGCCATCATTGTCCGGTCAAATCGTTGGGACATTCAGGGCAAACCCTAAAGGTTTCGGCTTCGTAATGCCCCGTGAACCCAATTCGCACGGCGATTTGTTCATTCGGTCAACCGCTACGGCCGATGCAATGACCGGCGACATTGTTATTGCAAAGGTCAAAAGAGAAGGCAAACGCGGCGGGCAGATGCGGTACAGCGGCGAAGTAATCGAGGTCCTTGAACGGGCACAAAACAAATTCGTCGGGACCCTTTTGAAACATCCGGAGGCCTGGATTGTTCAGCCGGACGGAGCGAGCTTTATCGAGCCGATTTCCGTTGACGACGTCGGTGCAAAAGGGGCCAGGGAAAAAGACAAGGTCGTGGTGGAAATACTTTCGTATCCGACAGAAAAATATTTGGCACGCGGTGTGATTATCGAGGTATTAGGCAAAGCGGGACGATATGAAAGCGAGATACAATCGATAATCCGCCAGTATCATTTGCCGGGCGAGTTCGAGGAAGATTGTATCGAGCAGGCGCGCGAAGCCGCTGTCCAATTTGACACGGACAAACTCAGCAGCCGAGCCTGTCCTCCAGCGACGAAAAGAGAGATTCTTCGCTTCGCTCAGAATGACAAGGGGGGTATCCAGAATGACAAAGAGAAAGTAAGGGACGATATTACAGATAAAATTATTATTACGATTGACCCGCCGGATGCGAAGGATTTTGATGATGCAATAAGCCTTGAAAAAAACTCCGATGGCAACTGGGTACTTGGAGTTCACATAGCCGATGTCAGTTATTTTATATCGGGGGATTCGCCGCTGGATAGCGAGGCAAAAGAACGTGGGAACAGCGTTTATCTGCCCGGCAAAACAATTCCGATGCTGCCGGAGATTTTAAGTAACGGCATTTGCAGTCTCCAGCCCGAGCAGAAGCGATTTGTCAAAAGCGCGTATCTAACTTACGACCAGAAAGGTAATGTCGTATCCCGCAGTTTTGCCAACTCTATTATGTGCTCAACACAGCGTCTGACCTACCAGAAAGCTGACAGGATTTTGAAAGGGCATAGCAAAGACGTCAAGCCTGAAGTAATTGACCTTTTGAAAAATATGGAGGCGCTCAGCCAGGTAATTGAGCAGCGACGAAGGAAAAACGGAATGCTACATCTGGATTTGCCGGAAATTCAATTGGAAATGGATAAATCCGGACGAGTTGTGGGTGCACATCCGGCCGATGACAGCTATCCGCATACGATAATCGAGATGTTTATGGTCGAGGCCAATGATGCCGTAGCTTCACTTTTAGACCGGCTGAACCTGGCCTTTATCCGGCGGATTCATCCGGAGCCGGATGTTTTGAGTATGAAAAATCTTGCCAAATTCCTCCGGGCATTTGGTTTCAGTTTGCCTCGCAATCCCGACCGCAGGGCTATACAGGATTTGTTAGCCGCCGTTAAAGGCGCCGATTGTTCATTTGCAGTGAATTTAGCCGTCCTGCGAAGTTTCGAAAAGGCCCAGTACGCCCCGCTGCATATAGGTCATTATGCTTTAGCCTCAACTCACTATTGTCACTTTACCAGCCCCATCCGCCGATATGCAGATTTACTTGTTCATCGCGTTTTGGAATACTACCTTCAAAAACGTCCGGACTCGGCCAGGGACGATTTCGCCGGGCTGGATTTAACAGAGATTGGTAAACACATCACCTTCACCGAGCAGCGAGCAGAGGGCGCTGAAAAAGAATTGACGACGGTTCTGATACTGCAAATGTTGAGCAAGAAAATCGGAGAAAAGCTTGACTGTGTTGTTACCGGATTAACAAGCTTTGGCGTATTCGTGCAGTCGCGAAAGTTCGGCATCGAAGGCCTTATCCGGATGGTCGATTTGGGGCAGGACTATTGGAAATATAATGCAAAGGCACAGTGTATTGACGGCGAACATTCGGGATGCAGTATCCGTTTAGGCCAAGCGATAAAAGTACGTATAGTTTCGGTGAATGTCCCCGCGCGTCAGTTGAATGTCACTCCTATCGAGCCATTGGCTACAGCACCAAGGCCGCGAAGTAAAAGCAAACCGGGGAAAAAGAATAGAAGAAAGCGAAAAAAATAAATGCCGAAAGTTCAAAACCACACCATATAATACCAATCAGCTTCGCAGCGTATTCTTCGTCGGATTTTGTCCTTGAGAGCAGCTTAACACTCAGAATAACAAAAAGACTGCAAGAGTTGACAATCCTGCGAATGGCTGTTTTAATGCGCATCTTGAGCAGTGACCGCTGAAGAAGCAATTACCGCTCCTTTACAGTCGCGGCCCTGTTACGGTCGCGGCCCTGTTTTT
>JBDRTM010000226.1:0-8355 GCA_043824065.1 Planctomycetota bacterium
GACAGAGGCTCGATTATGATTTCTCAACAGACAGGGTGCAGTTACGAGCAGGCGTGCATCGCCCTACACGAAGAGATGGAAGAAGTGGAATCGGGGCAGCGGCAAGGCCAAGAGGTTTCCTCACTTGTTGCTTTAGCCATCGAGCGGCTCCAAGGTAAAAGAGAAAAATCATGATAGCTGGCTTGACCGATATGAAACTAATCCGAACAATAACAACGCTTCTGACGTTATTGCTTTGTGTTGCGACAGGATGCCAGCCGGTTCAGAAAGAGATTCCTAAGCAGCGCTTTAGCCGGATTGACCATGTAATCGAAGAAGAAATCGAGAAAGGTAACTTCCCTGGAGCCGTGGTTCTCATCGGTAAACACAACGAAATTTCGTACTGGGAAGCCTTTGGTAATGAAGTGATAGAACCTTTTGAGGAGCCTATTTGTAGAAATACGATTTTTGATCTTGCGTCTCTGACCAAACCTATTGCCACAGCCACTTCGATTATGATTCTGAGAGACCGCAAAGCAGTAGAATTAGATGATTATGTGGGTACCTATCTCTCTGCTTTTGCGTGCAATGGCAAGGAGGAGGTCCGGATCAGGCATCTGTTAAGCCATACTTCGGGATTGCCGGCATATATGAACGCGGACAGCTTGAAGGAGCAATTCGGGAGTCCCTGCCCCGAAAAGGTAATTGAGAAAATATGTGGATTGGAAGCTCTAAGCAAACCCGGAGAAGAGTTTCGCTACAGTTGCTTAGGCTACATTACGCTGGCAAAGATTGCCGAAACAGTCAGTGGGAAGAGTATTGGTGATTTCAGCAGGGAGAACATATTTGCTCGGCTTGGCATGAAACACACCGCCTACAATCCTCCGGATTCCTGGGAGAAAGATGTTGCAGCCACTCAAATTGTGGACCGGCAACTGCTTCGAGGCACTGTCCACGATCCTCTTGCAAAATTGATGGGAGGCCTATCCGGAAACGCCGGACTATTTTCCAATGCCTATGATTTGTCGATATACTGCCGGATGCTGCTCAATGAGGGCACCTGGAATGGCACAAGAATTCTCAGCCCTGAAGCGGTTGCTATGTTGACCACCGCTCAGGCATATGGTCGTTCTTATGGTTTTGATGTGAATTCGAGTTTCTCATCTGTTAAGGGCTCTTACGCTCCGGAAAAAGCGTTTTGCCATACTGGTTATACAGGCACTTCAATAGTCTGCGACCCGGTGAGCGAGGCCTTTGTTATTATTCTTACCAATAGAGTCCATCCCAGTGATGAGGGAACTGCGAAACCTGTTCGTAGTAAAGTTGCAGATATTGTTTTTTCCAGTCTACAGCCTGCTGAGGCGGGTTCGTCGGCCGGGAGCTAAAATGAGTTTGACTATAATGTACCCCGCACCAATCCTGCTGACTATATCCATCACCAATCCTGCTGCCAACATATCAGGATTGGTGCGGGGTGGCTTATATAGTAGATCGAAAGTATTTTGGCGTTGCTGTTGTCGGGCCACAAGGAATAAACTGTCCTTGCGAGCTGGAGTGTTCTTGCAAAGCAGCAAAGGATTGGTTATTACTTACTCAACTTGACTGACTTTTAAACTGTCATGCTGAGCGAAAATAGCCTTTAGCCCTGAGCGAAGTCGAAGGGGAAGCATCTGGCCTTAGAACAGGGTTTTGTCCCGCTGCGAGTGTGAGATTCTTCGCTGCGCTCAGAATGACAAGTTGCATGCAAGAAAAAGATTCGCTGTTAGAATTCTTGACTTGAATTCTTGTTACTTGATTGCATGGTACCATATAAAATTTAATTAGGAGATGTCATGAAAAGCTCTATTTCAACGAAACTGTGGATATCTATTTGGATTTTCATCTGTTTTGCAGTCTTGGCTCTTGATGGCAAACTGGAGGCTGTTGATTCGGCTGCAGTGAAAAAACTATTCCCTGACCCGCCGCGCCAGTACTGTTCAGCCCCCCTGTGGGTGTGGAACGACATGCTTACTGAGAAACAGATAGTTGGTACTCTCCGTGATCTGGCAGGGCAGAAAGTCAAGCAAGTCTTTGTTCATCCCAGGCCAGGGCTAATGACGCCATATCTTTCAGAGGAGTGGTTCAGACTTTGGAAGGTAGCTTTGAAAGAAGCTGAGCGTCTCGATATGAACGTCTGGATCTACGATGAGAACTCGTATCCATCGGGTTTTGCCGGCGGGTTAGTTCCTGAGGCTATGCCCGAGTCCCGCGGCCGGGGTCTGGTAATCAAGGAGCAAGAGTCGGTGGGTAAGCTCAGTAAGAATTCGGTGGCGGTTTTTCGTCTTACAGAAAGCGGTTATGAGAATGTCTCCGGCAGGGCACGGGCTGGGACTCAGCTTCCAAAAGGCAAGTATTTAGTCGCATCGATACGGCGCGCGAGCAGCTCACCATGGTACGGGGGCAAGTTCTATGTTGATATTATGTACCCAGGTGTAACGGAGAAGTTTCTGGACATAACGATGGACGCATATACCCGCGAGATAGGCAAGCACTATGGCAAGCGCGTGCCCGGGGTTTTTACGGATGAGCCTCACCTTGCGCCGGCGGGCGGGCTGCCGTGGACGGATGATTTGCCGGATGTGTTCGAAAAACGATGGGGGTATAGCCTTATTGGAAATTTACCCAGCCTGGTACAGCCGGTCGGCGACTTCAAGCAAGTAAGACACAACTATATTCAGGTCCTGCTGGGGCTGTTTATCGAGCGCTGGGCCAAGCCATACTATGAGTACTGCGAACGGCACAACATCGAATTTACAGGTCATTACTGGGAGCACGAATGGCCGAATTGCCTGAGGTCACCTGACAATATGGCGATGTACGCCTGGCACCAGAGGCCGGCGATTGACACGCTGATGAACCAGTACCGTGAAGATACGCACGCCCAGTTCGGCAATGCTCGGGCGGTTAAGGAGCTTTCAAGCGTTGCGAACCAGCTTGGACGCAAGAGGACATTGTGTGAGGCATACGGGGCAGGTGGATGGGACCTGCGTTTTGAGGATATGAAGCGAATCGGTGACTGGCTTTATGCGCTGGGAGTCAATACGCTTAATGAGCATCTCTCATATATCACGATAAGAGGTGCGCGAAAGCGCGACCACCCGCAGTCTTTCTCGTATCACGAACCCTGGTGGAAGGCATACCACGTGATGGCCGAGTACTTCAACAGGCTGTCGCTGATTATGTCGCAGGGAGAACAGATTAACCGGATTCTTGTAGTCGAGCCTACGACGAGCGCTTGGATGTATCAGAGCGATTCGAGCCAGCGAGAGAAGCTCAACGAGATCGGGAACAAGTTCCAGCAAATGATAATGTCGCTGGAGCAGGCCCAGGTTGAGTATGATATTGGGTGCGAAGATATTATTGCCCGGCAAGGCTCGACCGAAGGGACGCTATTCAGAGTAGGTCAGCGCGCGTACGATACGGTCGTTCTGCCGCCTTTAACGGAGAATCTTAACCTGCGAACGATGGCTCTGCTCGATGCGTATCTGGAAGCCGGCGGAGTTGTAGTCTGCTGTGGGCAGGCACCTTTGCGCGTTGACGGTCGGCCGTCGAATCGAGGCGAAGAAGCGGCGAGGAGCTCGGGCTGGAAGCAGGTTGAGGCAAGCAATGTGCCGCAAATGCTGATGGCCGGTTCAAAGGATGGATTTACCATCGAACGGGATAAAGACGACATAGGCATTCTGTTTCATCACAGGCGAACGGTTGAAGACGGAGAATTTCTATTGCTGGTTAACACGAGCATCGATGTGCCGTCGGCGGGGGTGATAAAATCGACAGGGCGGTGTGTCGAAAGATGGGAGCCGGGGACAGCAGAGATTTCCATGTATCCATTTGAAAAGGTCGGTGCCGGTATAAAGGCCCGCTTTGAGCTTCCACCTTGCGGCAGCCTTTTGCTTTTTTTGTCAAAAAAAGTATATGAGCCTGTAATTGATGTTGAGGAAACTGCTAAGGTCGTGGCCTCGCGAGGCGAGCTTGAGGTCGGCCCGATAGAAGAGAACGTACTGACGTTGGATTATGTCGATATTACGGCAGACGGCCAGACGAGGAAGAATATACATTTCTATCAGGCATCCAAATTTGCGTTTGCAGAGAATGGGATGGGTCGAAATCCCTGGGACAGTTCCGTTCAGTTTCGGGACGAGCTTATAAAAAAGACATTCGGTCCTAAAAGTGGTTTTGAGGCAACTTATAAATTCACCATTCAGCAGCAAGTGCCCAAGCGGCTTTGGATTGTTATCGAAAGGCCGGATTTGTATGAGGTCACGTGCAATGGCAAGACGGTTTCGCCGAAAGGCGTCCTGTGGACTGCTAAAAAGGATTCATGGTGGCTGGACAAATCGTTCGGCAAAGTCGACATCACGAAGGCATCCAAACTTGGTGAGAACGCTGTAACAATCAAAGCATCACCTTTTACGATTTATCATGAGCTGGAGTCGGCCTATGTTCTGGGGCATTTTAAGCTAAGGTCGGCCGATTCAGGTTTTGTGATTATTGGCGATTCAGGGCCGGCTATGAAGCTTGGAAGCTGGAAAGAGCAGGGTTATCCGTTCTATGCAGCGGGTGTTTCTTATAGGCAGAAGTTCGATATCGCGCGTCCTGCAGGGCGGTATCTTGTTGAATTACGTAAGTGGTATGGAAGTGTTGCAGAGATTACCGTCAACGGAGTGCCTGCCGGCTACATTGCGTATCAGCCCTGGCAGTGCGACGTGACAGAGCTGATTAAATCGGGTACGAACACGGTTGAAGTTGTTGTGATCGGTACTCTCAAGAACACCCTGGGGCCGCACCACGCGGGGGCGGCGCTGGGCAGTGCCTGGCCCAGTATGTTCCACAAAGCCCCCCAGACGGGTCCACCGCCGGGCAAAGAATATCATACAATCGACTATGGGCTTTTTGAACCGTACGTTCTAAAGCAGGTCATCCAGAAATAGCGACAAACGGGCTCTTATTATGATTGCACTTGGCGTTTTCCTGCACGCCGTAGGGGGTTTTGCTGCGGGAAGTTTCTACCTGCCGTTCAGAAAGGTCCGCAACTGGGCGTGGGAGAGCTACTGGCTTGTGAACGGCTTGTTCTCCTGGGTCATAATGCCCTGGCTGATAGCTGTTCTCACGATTCCTCATTTGCTTTCTCTGCTTCGCCAGGCACCTGTCGGCAGTGTTATTTGGAGTTATGTTTTCGGAGTGCTGTGGGGTATCGGAGGCCTGACATTCGGACTTTCGATGCGGTACCTGGGAATGTCTCTCGGGTATGCTATTGCACTTGGATTTTGCGCGGCGTTCGGCACAATTATCCCGCCGATATTTTCCGGCAGCTTCGGGGATTTGACCGCCAACATTTCAGGCCTAACCATCCTGGCCGGCGTTGTTGTCTGCCTGGCTGGAATTGCTGTGTGCGGCTGGGCCGGAATATCCAAGGAGAGAGAGCTGTCAACAGAACAAAAACGCGCAGCCATAAAAGAGTTCGATTTTCTCAGAGGCCTGCTGGTGGCGATCTTCGCAGGTATCATGAGCAGCTGCATGGCCTTTGGAATTGCTGCCGGTAAACCTATTGCCAATCTCGCGGTAGAGCACGGAGTCCGACCTCTCTGGCAAAACAGCCCGGTTCTGGTCGTAGTTCTGGCAGGTGGTTTTACGACAAATGTTGTTTGGTGCGTCATCCTCAATATTAGAAATCACTCAGTAAAAAACTATTTCACTGCAGGTGATGCGTCAGTTGTGAGCAACTACTTTTTCTCAGCGCTGGCGGGCATTACTTGGTATTTGCAGTTCATGTTTTACGGGATGGGCACTACCAAAATGGGCAAATACGACTTTTCAAGCTGGACCTTGCACATGGCTTTTATAATTGTCTTTAGCAACATGTGGGCACTGCTGTGCCGCGAATGGAAGGGCTCCAGTCGCCGTACATTGACTATTGTAGTCTGCGGAATCCTTGTGGTCGTATTGTCCACTGTATTGATCGGCGTAGGTAACTACATTGCTTCATTCGGCGGATAGAGATGGTATGTCGGCGCGCATCGAGGTAAATTTTGACCAAAGAAAACCAGGTGGGAAAGAAGATGACACATAAAGAGACAATGAGCCCAAGGGAACGTGTCCTGAAAGCCTTGAATCACGATATTCCCGATAGAGTCCCCATCGACCTTGGGGGATTTCAAACAGGAATACATAAAAAAGCTTACAGCGAATTGCTTGATTATCTGGGTATAGAAGATGAAGTAACGATTATGGATCCGGTGCAGCAGCTTGCCCAACCGTGTGAACAAGTCTTGCAGCGTTTTCACGTTGATATTCGCTACGTTTTCGCCCACGGGCCCGAGAGTTTCAAAGGTTCAATCGTACAGAATACGCGGGATGGGAGGCTCTGGCATGATCTTAAGGATGAGTTCGGCGTGGTTTGGTCGATGCCGGACGATCAGCAGCTTTATATGGACATATCACACCATCCGCTGGCAGAGGCAACAATTGAGGACCTGGAGGACTTTCCCTTCCCCAAAGGCAACGACCCTACGCGTTTTACGGGTGTTCGCGAAAAGGCACGCCAGTTGCGCAGGGAGTCTCCTTATGCGATATCGACCGGTATCGGCGGAGTCGTGTACGAAATATGCTGGTATATGCGGGGTCTGGAGAGATGGTTTATGGATATGATTGAGAATCCGGCCTTCTGCGAGGCTCTGCTGGATAAGACGCTTGGATTCTGGATGGATTACTACCGTGGTTTCCTGGCCGAGATTGGCGACCTTATTGACGTAGTAATGATAGGTGATGATATCGGCGGCCAATCCGGGCCTCTGTTCTCTCCTGAGTTTTACCGGAAGATTGTTAAACCCAGGCAGAAAAAGCTTGTCCATCACATAAAGTCCCTTAGCTCAGCCAAGGTTTGGTACCACACATGTGGCTCGGTCATCAACTACATCCCTGACTTACTCGATAACGGAATCGACATTCTAAACCCAATTCAGATTAGTGCCAGGAACATGGACCCGCAAGAGCTGAAGGATAGATTCGGTGATAGATTAACTTTTTGGGGCGGAGGTATAGATACCCAGCACATACTCCCCTTTGACAAACCGAACGATATCAGGGAACACGTGCAGAGGAATCTGGAGATATTCAAGCCTGGTGGTGGCTATGTCTTCAACAACGTTCACAACATACAGGTAGGTGTCCCGGCCGAAAATATAATAGCCCTATTTGATGCTGCTTATGAGTTCGGATTCTATTGAGTACGTGTATAGTGGTCTGTTACAGCTAAAATGATGAATGTCATTCCCGCGAAACCTGTCCTGAGCAAAGCCTGCCCTGAGCGCAGTCGAATGGGTCGAAGGAGCGGGAATCCAGATTTATCGTAAGGTCTGGATTCCGCAGCAAAGCCTGCCCTGAGCAAAGCCGAATGGGTGCGGAATGACAATATCTCATAATATAAGTAACAGACTACTCGGCACCAAGAACATTCTACGTTTGAGGGCAATTTGAGGGCAATAGGCCAGTCAAAAATCGAGAAAACGTTACAAGTCCCTGAAGTCCTCGAACTTGTAACGTGCCTCTCTGAAGTAACGGAGAGGGCGGGATTCGAACCCGCGGTACGGGCGTTTACCCGTACGACGGTTTAGCAAACCGTTGCCTTAAGCCACTCGGCCACCTCTCCGAATAATTTTGTAGTAATCTACCTTGTATAGTCCCGTATTGCAAGAAAATTAGTGGCAAGCTCTATTATTTCGGTGCAGACAAGCATGAATTATTATCAATTCCACACAGGTACTATGACCAGAAAGTCAGCCGCTATAAACCAGGTTTCACCCACAGGCTACGTCGAAATACACATCAAAGATGCTGACAAACTTGTAATTGCCGATGGTGACAGAGTCGAAGTAGTCACCCACCGCGGCAAGGTACCAACACTGGCAAAGGTCACTAAAAATATCGAAAAGGGCTGGCTGTTTATGCCTTTCCATTTCTGCGAAGGTCCCGCCAATATACTCACTATCGACGCCCTGGACCCCTTGGCTAAGATACCGGAATACAAAGTCTGCGCAGCGACAATACAAAAAGCACTGTAAGGCACTCTAACAAAACCTAATAATTGAGTAGTAGTTTAGCCGATATAACATCTGGAAGCAACGGTAACATAATGTTATGGAGGACATTATTATGGCTAAGCCACTACTAACAGATGAACTATGGAAACGTATCAAGCGACATATTCCGCCAGAACCGCCAAAGCCAAAGGGCGGTCGGCCCAGAGTGAGCGACCGAGCCTGCCTGACTGGCATCTTGTTTATTCTCAAGACCGGCACACCCTGGGAGTATCTGCCACGGGAGATGGGCTGTGGCAGT
>JBDRTM010000227.1:0-2990 GCA_043824065.1 Planctomycetota bacterium
GTAACATACTGTAATCACCATAGGGAAAGTCAACGTCAATGCAATTGCAAGGAACAGCCACGCCGCAAAGAACTTCCCTAAAACCGCCTGTGTTATTGTAATCGGCAGAGTAAACAGCAGCTCAATCGAACCGACCTTGCGCTCTTCAGCCCAGAGACGCATCGCTGTCGATGGAACCATAAAAACAAACAGCAGCGGCAGGTTCATAAAAAACGCACTCATATCTGCCTGCCGCATTTCATAAAAGCCCTCTTTGAATGTCAGGTACCCCGAGAAAAACAAAAATATCACAAGAAAAACGTATGCAAGAGGCGTCGTAAAATAACTTTTTAGTTCTCTCTTGAACACCGCCAAAAAACTATTCATTTTTTAACTCCTTGTTTTGTCGATTAAAATCTTCTGCAAAACTCTCGGTCTATTAATTAACTACTCACTACTAACTACTCACCAATTTACTTCTTACCATTTCTGGTAATCCTGCGAAAAACAGCGTCAAGACCACACTGGTATTTCTCCTTCAACTGGCCAGGCGTTGAATCCACCAGTATTCGGCCTTTGGCAATGATTATTGTCCGTGAGCAAACAGCCTCCACTTCTTCGAGAATGTGAGTCGAGATGATAATGCACTTGTCTTTTGCCATTTTATTTATGAGCTTTCTGACCTCATGTTTTTGATTGGGGTCCAGCCCGTCCGTGGGTTCATCAAGAATCAGCACATCAGGGTCGTGAATTAATGCCTGAGCCAGTCCCACACGCCGTTTATATCCTTTTGATAATGTCTCAATTGTCTGATGATACACCGACTCAATCGAACACATCGGGACAATCCGGTCAAGAGCTTGTTTGCGCTCTTTGCCCTTAATCTGTCTGGCATCGCAAACAAAGTTCAAAAAGCTCCCAACTGTCATCTCGTTATACGCCGGCACGTTCTCCGCTAAATATCCAATTGTCCGCCTGACCTCGATGGGATTCTTCAAAATATCATACCCAAGTATAGTAGCTGTCCCGCTGTCTGGCCGCAGAAAACACGCCAACAATCTCATCGCTGTGCTCTTGCCGGCCCCGTTAGGCCCAAGAAGACCCAAAACCTGACCCTTTTCAACACTGAACGATATACCATCAACAGCGACAACCGGGCCGAAACTACGCCGAAGCTCTTTGACCTCTATCATATTTACCCCGTTAGAAATATTATTTTGAAATATCGTATTTTTACTAATATCGTATCTTAGCTCCCGTTAGAGTAAAGTTTCTAACGGGATTCTGTCTCCACAAAACCAGCTCAAATTACAACCCGTAACTTGACTTAGCTTACAGAGTTCGTATATATTTACCCAAAATCTCTTGACAGTCAATACCCTTGATAAGATTATTTTGTTCGGAACGTTTAACCAAAAGAAGACTTAGGACTTATGAGTCAAGTTGCTAAAGTAAAATTTGTCGATTATAAAACCAGCATAACCAGGGCCCTTGACCTTATTGATGCCGGGGCCCGGCTGCCCCAGCAGGGACTTATCATTATCAAACCAAACCTGACAAACTCTTCACCGCCGCCGGTTACAACCAGCGTCGATGCTGCCGAAGCGACGTACAACTATTGCAAAGCCCACACAAAGGCTGAAATCGTCATAGGTGAGGGCTGTGGAACCGGAAGAACTCCGGACGTTTTCGATGCCCTCGGATACACAGACCTGGCCAATAAGTACGGCATGAAACTAATCGACTTCAACGAAGCCGAAACTATCATCCTCGAAAATGATAATGCCCTGCAATTAAAACGCTTTTATATGCCCAAGATTGTCCGGCAGGCGTTCGTGATTTCACTGCCTGTCCTTAAGGACCACAGCTTCACCAAAACTACAATTGCGATGAAAAATATGTTTGGCATCGCCCCGGGCAGGTTCTATTCGGGCTCCTGGAACAAATCAAAGCTCCATAGCCCATCAACGGACAAGTCCGTTGTGGATGTCTGCCTATACAAAAAGCCCGGCCTCTCGGTAGTTGACGCCTCCGTCGCCCTGAAGGGAATGCACCTTGCCGGCAGGCACAAGAACATAGGTCTCATCCTGGCTGGATTCGACCCCGTCGCCGTCGATACTCTCGGCAGCACACTACTGGGCCGCAATCCAAAAAAATCGGATTACCTGAAACTGGCCAACGGCCGGCTCGGCTCTATGGACAACATCGAAATACTAAACGGTTAATCCTGCTTCATTTATCAATTATCACAAGACTTTTGCAAAACTTCAATTATCATTTTAAAGGGGCTTATGCCGAATCAATCGGCATAAGCCCCGCATTGACGTAAATCCCTTGCCCTCTCGGTTATCATTGTGAGTCCGCCAAAGGCGGACGCGGCAATCTCAAACTTTGAGTGCTTTGTATCAGCCACGCCCCCATATCTTGCTTTGCAATCCTCAGGATGCCTTACGGCAGAAGCAATGGGGGCCTCCTAAATCCCAGCTTAAGGTGCCGGTTCCGGCGGCGGAGGATACAGACGAATATCATCGAAGTACATCGTACCTGAACCGCCAGCCAATGGATTGTTCTTATTACCAAGACCAAGGGCAATCGTATTGACATTGGCCAGGTTCACGCCCTGGTCTGCAAATCCGCCTGGGGCGGACAGGTCGATATTCCATTCCATCCAAGTATCTACCTGTGCTGCATCAGGATTATCATTCGTGACAATCGCATTGCCGTTGAGAGCAACATACAACGTCTCAGCAGCGTTAGCCGAATCGCCTCTGAACCAAATTGTCAGTCTGTTGACACCTTTTTCAGTCCAGTCACGCGGATAAGTCAGCGTGTGAGTTGCCTCAGAGTTCCCAACACTGTTGTCGTAGTAGAGCGGCATCGACTGGCTGCCTCCGTGAACGATAGTTTGCTCGGCATAAGGAGGAAGGTCATTACCAACGAGAGCTCCGTTTGTCGGGATATCATAACCGTCCGGCCACGCTTCAAATATCCTGTTGCTCCCCGGGTCAGGG
>JBDRTM010000228.1:0-10757 GCA_043824065.1 Planctomycetota bacterium
ATTTTTCCCTATTTTTTGTCTCCTTGCCCTTTTATAGGCGACAGAAGGCATATGTCCCACTTATATGAAACTCTCGTGTTATATAGCGACTTTGCAGAGTAGCAACTGCTATGGAGAAGGACCCCGTACATAAAATTTGCGTTAGAGCTTGAATTACTATATTTTCCTGCGATGATAAGGGTCCGAGTACAATTGTGTTGAGGTAGTGTTACGAGCAAAGGTGCAAAAATAAGCGGTATAGGTGATAAATTTCAGCAGGAAACAAAGTATGAGCCGAGCAGGATGCCAAGACATAGACTGGTCTGGGATTCTAAGCCAACTTTGTACAAGGAATATCCAGAAGCGCAAAAGATTAAGCTTCCATCTTTTGAGTTAGCTGAGGGTATAAGCTTAGACCAGACACTGAAGCAGAGAAAGAGCATTCGTGATTTCCGGCAAAAACCGATAAGCAAAGAACAGCTTTCATATTTGCTCTGGGCATCAACGGGGATCCAGCGCATCGAGGATAGGTATGAATTTGGTTTCCCGCAAAGCGGGGGCTCTCGCACAACCCCATCGGCAGGAGCACTTTATCCGATAGAAACCTATTTGATTGTCAACGATGTAAGAGAACTGGAAACTGGCGTTTATCATTACTCTATCAAATCTCATCAGCTTGAGCAATTAAAGCAGGGCGAGTTTCGGCAACAGATTGCCAGGGCAGCTTTAGGCCAAGGGATGCTTGCGATGGCCGCAGCGGTTTTTATATGGTCGGCTATCTTTGAGCGCTGCAAATGGAAGTATGGCCAGCGGGCGTATAGATATATTTACCTTGATGCCGGGCATATTGCTGAGAATTTAGCATTGGCGGCTGTCAGTCTCAATCTCGGCAGTTGTGAGGTTGGGGCTTTATACGATGACCAGGTTAATGCGATTTTGGGTATTGACGGCACAGATGAAAGTGTGCTTTGTATGGCTGTGGTCGGAGCTCCGGCCTGATGGCAGAGACTTATGCTCAGGCAATTCCAGGTATTATCGGTGGCTTCAGCTTTATAGTCTTTTTGGTTAATCGAAAAGACTATGAGCTTTTTTTTAGTAGAGTCAATATTAAGCCTCAAGAGTTGATTTATGCGTGATATTGACTACATAATCGAAGTTTTGAAGCGGTGGCTGACTGAACAGAATGTTTAATAACCAGCTTTCCGCCGAGAAAAACTTTGCAGGATATTGTCCTAAAAAAGTTTTGCATTGAGAAGCCGAGCAGTTATACTGGATTTTCGAAAGGACATTCATTTTGTCCCGCACTATTAGGAACAGTAAAATGGTGCCTAAAGGAATTTTGCGAAAGACAGGGAGTAACGGACATTATGTCAGGAAGGAGTCCCGAGGTAGTTGTAGTTGGCGGTACCTATGTTGATATGGCGATAAGGTGCGGCCAAATCCCATCACCCGGACAGAGCGTTGTCGGCACTGCTCTTTCATACACAGTCACCGGTCCGGGACCAAATCAGGCTGTGGAAGCTGCTTTGTGCGGCTGTGATGTGCATCTTATCAGCAAAGTCGGCGGCGACCCATTTGCTCAGATGGCTAAGGCAAGTCTGGCTGAGTTCAATGTCATTACTGACTTTATCTATACCGCTGAGGCCAAAAATACAGGCGTGGCTGTAACTCTAGTTAATTCCGAAGGCGAAAACGCTGCCTGTTACTACAGCGGTGCTAACAGCGCCTTACAACCTCGGGACATCGACGCTGCTGAACAGATTATCTCTAAAGCTGACGTGTGTTTGATTCACGGCCGATTGCCACAGGAAGCAATTGTAACCACTGTTCGTTATGCGAAGGTGCACGGCACAAAGGTCATTCTTAATCCTGCAAGACCGATAGAGCAACAAGGCCAAGAAAGCAGCGACCTGCCTGTCGACTACTTCACGGTCGATATTCTGCTTTCTAATCTTTATGAAGCTGCGGAGATTGCCGACCACTCAGCAGCCAATGTTCGTACCGCCAAGCTGATCGGCTCTGATCTTGTGGCTCGTGGCGTTGGCTCTGCTGTGATAACAATGGGCAGGCGGGGCTGTATGGTTGTCGACCGAAGCGGCGCCGACCAGATCCCGGGTTATGAGGTAGAACTTGTTGACCAGACCGGCAGTGGAGATGCATTTGCAGGGGCGCTGGCTGCTTACTACGCTGTAAAAGACGATGTAAGAGGAGCGGTCAAATTCGCCTCGGCGGCAGGTGCCTTAGCCTGCACAAAGTTCGGCTCAACCGAGTCACTGCCCACAAAAGCCGAGATTATCGAGTTGTTACAGAAGGAAGATAGCGAGTGAAAACCACTCGATACTTGATTCTCGTGAAAGTAGCGCTTCGTTAAGTGATGAGTGGCGAGTAATCGAGTAATCGATTAATCAATCACCAATTAACCTTATGCGAGCCTTGGAATTACCTTCATTGCGTTCTTTGCCCTTGAGTTATTAATCTCTTTCATCTCCACCCACCAGTTCTGGTTTAACGACATTGTCACAAAAAACTTTCTGCGAAAGCTGCGCACGTATCCAGCTTAGGCTCATATCTAACAGACACGTAGTGAAACAGCACGATTTTCAATCAAAACCGCTGAGGGGTAAAAACAAAAATTAAAATTTTTGCAATTTTTTTTATTCATTTCCACGTAAGCACTTAGGTGAATTGGCCATCTGAAAAATTCATCAAATTTCGTATCAAACACGCAGATAGCTCTAATTATAGCAGCAGTGATCGGCAGCTTGTAGCTGGTTAATGGTAATTGGTAATTATTTAACCACCAATCCAAAAAATGGAGTTCTAAGTATGGGATTTGACCTTGATATCTTTCAAGATGAGCAACTTGAGGTTGATTACATTGAGTGGCTCGTTGATGAACAGTCGATTGATGTTCGAGCACACTTTGAGAAGTTGTGGGAATATTACGCAAACCCCAAGATGGAAATACACGGCACCGGTGCCTGTGACAGAAAGGTGAATGAATCAGGGCGGTGCTATGTGCAAGCGCAAGAATATGGACTTCCTGCGAGAATAACGGGGCTTGTACACAGTGGGCAGGTGGGTGTCTTCGGCACGAGGTGTGCCCGCGACGTGCAACGAAAAGAAGTAGTAATTGAGAACGATATTGCCTGGCGAATAAACGCAGCCGTGGACTTTTTGTTCGGCAAACCGATTAGTTTTGTTTCGAAATCGCCGGATGGCCAAAAAAGTGCAGAAATTGAGGCGATATTAAAGGCACTGTTTGCGGCCAATAGCGCTATCGGATTTTTCCAGGATATGGCAGTGCTGGGAAGTGTTTATGGTTTTGTCGATTGTCTCGTCAGGCCTGGCGAAGAAATCATCGAACGCATTTCCTCCTCCTCCCAAACCCTCTCACCGGGTTCCCGCAAAGCGGGAGACCTCGAAGATGTGCTGCAATCGGCACAAACAATCGGCTTAGAATTGATTGAGGCACCGAGAGCACTGCCTATTCTGGATGAAAACGACTATAAAAAGATAAGATATTACGTGCAGCACTTCTACCAGAAGAAAAACGCACTGAGTAAGAAAAACTCATTTCTATCAAGAATATTCTCCGGTAGTAAACGAAGCAGTAATAGTCGGCAAATAGTTGCGGTGACGGAGATTAGTTCTGCTGTTGGCTGGCAGAGATATGAAGACAAGCAGCTCGTCGGGCAAGCCCAATTGCCGTGGGGTTTTCTGCCGGTGGTGCATATCCAAAACATTGCTCAGCCCTACTACTATGAGGGGCTAAGCGACGTCGAGCCATTGATACCGCTACAGGACGAGCTGAATACCAGACTGAGTGACAGGGCCAGCAGAATTACATTCCAGTCGTTTAAGATGTATCTGGGCAAAGGGATAGAGGGCTTTGAGGATAAGCCCATTTCGCCCGGCAGGATGTGGTACACCGACAATCCGGAGGCGACTATCGAAGAGTTCGGTGGAGATGCGGCGACGCCAAGCGAGGGTCTGCACATTGCTGAAATCAGAGAGGCACTGGACAAGGCCAGTGGGGTAACACCGGTAGTGGCCGGGGTTTTGAAGAATAAGCTCGGCAATCTTACAAGCGCGGTGGCCCTTCGACTAACGCTTATGGGGATGCTATCAAAGAACGAACGTAAGAGATTTACTTACAGCGAAGGGCTTAAAAGAATCTGCAGGATGGTTCTGGCGATACTCGATACGGCCAATATCTATAAGACTTCCGAGGTGGACAGAGAGGTCGATATCGTTTTTCCCAGCCCACTGCCTGAAAACGTGATGGAGAAACTAAAAGAAGCCCAGATTAAAAAAGAGCTGGGTGTTCCGACTGAGCAGGTGCTCAGAGAATTAGGCTATGAGGCCACGAGAGAAAGTTGACATTTTGAAGGGTGAATTCCCGCTTGTGAGGGAATGACATATCTGGAGGTTTTATGAGTCCGATTGAGACACAAGAGGTTTTGTCAGAAGACATAACAGGAGCAAGTGAGAATGACAACATGAAACTTGTTCCGGTAGCTGAGTCAATCCGCTATCGAAAGAGGGCACAGAGTGCTGAGAAAAGGATTGAAGCTTTGATGGAGCAGTTGGTGGAGGCAAAATCACAAGTAACAACGATGTCTGAGCAATTAAGCAACATCCAGGCCGAACAGAAGCTAACTCGCAAATTAGCTGCTGCGGGGACTGTCGATTTGGAAACGGCGGTGTTGCTTGCCAAAGCCAAAATGGAAGGACAAACGGAAGCGGATTTGGACGGCGTAATTGAGCAGTTGAAAAAGGAAAAGCAATATCTGTTCGGCAGCGTCAGTGGAGCTGTAACAGCGAAAAAGACCGCAGGGGCTAAGGAGCGAATGACAAACAATCAAACAGTTCTCGAAAGAGCAGCTAAGAAGGCGGCAACGACAGGTAACCGAACAGATTTGCAGGAGTATTTGAAACTGCGAAGAAATTTTATCTGAGTTCATAGTTCGTAGTTCATAGACTAAAAACTACGAACGGATAACTACTAACTAAAAAAGGAGAATTAAAAGATGGCTTTTACAGGAAAAGCAACTTATTCAGCGGGTACAACTCTGCCGGAACTGGCTGAGGATGTATCGGATTTGATAGGGATAATTTCGCCTTATGAGACGCCTTTGCTGGATGCTTTAGGTGATCCCATGAGAGAGGCAACGAGTACACATCATGAGTGGTTTGAAGATGAACTCTTGCCCAACAAGGATGCTATCAACGACAGCACCTATACCGACCCGAGTGCCGACACCGACTTTGTAGTCGACAACGGCAGCAGGTTCCGCGTGGGAGATCAGATTCAGGTAGAAGGCAGCGAGGAATTGATGCTCGTAACTGGTATCAACAGCAATACGCTGACAGTAGTTCGCGGTTACGCGGGCACTACGGCAGAAAACCTTGCCGACAATCAGGTGATAAACATTCTCGGAAATGCCGCTCTTGAAGGGGCGGACAAGCCAGGTGCGAGATTTACCAATCGCAGCAGGTGCGGGAACTATACGCAGATATTTACTGCTACGGTAGAAGTGAGCGGAACGGATATGGCTGCAAGCCAGCTGGGTTTGGCTGACGAGATGGATTATCAAAAGCAGGAACGGCTTCGGGAACTGATCCGCGACCTGGAAAATACGGTTGTCAACGGCGGTGAGCCAGCGAGCAATCCTGAAGGCAGTGGTTCGGTGAGAAGGTCAATGAAGGGCGTTATTCAGCACCTCTCAACTAATGTTTTCCATACCGGCGACAGTGGCTTTCCAACAGGCGCCGGTCTTGACGAGGACAAGATTAATTACGCGCTCAGGCAGATTTGGAAGAGCAGCAACGGCAATGTGGACCTGATTGTAGTCGGTGGTTTTCAGAAGCGAAAGATAAATGCCTTTTCTGCCAACAGCCGAACCTACGGCGCCAACGATACCACCTTCACTGATATGATTAGCATTTACGAGAGTGATTTCGGCGTTTGCAGAATTGTTACCACGCGATGGATGCCACAGGATGCGGCACTGCTGCTGGATTCGTCCCGTATCAATGTGCTGCCGTTAGCGGGGCGAAACTTCTATTTCAAGCCGTTGGCAAGCGGCGGTGACTATGAGTGCGGCGAGTTGATTGGCGAATATACCGTGGAGCTCAGGAACGAAGCGGCACATGGTCTTATTCGTGATCTGAGTACCAGCTAAATTGCGGGGGTGTAGCAGACGCATCATAACGTGTGCGGGCGAAGGTGCCCAAAGGGTAAACATTCTTTGGGCACCTGCCCAGCCCTGTTAACCGGAAGGGAGCCAAAGGAAATGGTTAGTTTCTCAAACGATGCAGATATTTTGAAATACGAGCCGATACTGTTCGGAGAATTGCATCTGCCACAGCAGGTGTTGGCGACGGGGACAGGCGGGACGCTTAGCGGGACGACGTTTACCGCAGGTGGTGCAGACTTTGTAAGTGCGCAGGTCTCGGCGGGTGGCGTTATATATCTGCGTTCTGCGGATGGAACGCTGGACGGGACGTATGAGATAGTTTCCGTAGATTCGGCGACACAGCTTAGTGTTTCCGTAATCAGGTCGGATTCAGCGATGGCTGCCGTAGCACCGCCAGCGGCTACTGAAATATTCTATCGCATCAGCACATTCGGACCTCAGGCTAATGAAGCTGGTTTTCAGTTAACCGAATACTTCAGTATCAGCCCGGGTAATCCTGCAAGTGACATAGATGCAGAGGATGTTCTGGATACGAACGTTTTGAAGAGGACGTCGGTTTTTGCAGTCATCTCAACTGTGTATGCGATGTTAGCCAGTAAAGCCAAAGACGAGAATTTCTGGAAGAAGAGCATGCACTATCAGAAGCTTTTTGCCAGAGCAAGGGAACGGTGCCGGCTCAGTATTGATATCGGCTCTGACGGGGTGGTTGATGTTACCAAAGTTGGGGCATCCGGAAGGTTAGTGCGGGATTAGTTTGCAAAGAGAAGACAGATGAGTGTTACTTTAGATGGACAAAATTTGTTTGACGAGCATCAGTTAGAGATTGAGCAGGACAGTCTTAACCGAGACTCGATAGAGAGAGCAGTGGCGGGACTGGATGGTGTGCTCAGTGTTGATATGGGTGGGCGTGCCAGGAAGATAAGACAAAGAGGTACACTGCGGGCACAAAGCCGAACGCAGATGAATGACAGAATCAATGTAATATCGGCATATATGGACGGCAATACACACACGCTGGTAAGCAATGAGGGTGAAAAAAATGATAACCTTCGAATGGATTCTTTCAAAGTGAGTAAAGAGCGGGCAGGTGGTGGCGGCATAGTTGCTGATTATGAAATCGTTTATACACAGTTAGTTTGATAGCGTAGAGCGTAGAGCAGATAAAAAAGGTAAAAACAGTAATGGGACTTATCAGCACTGGGATAGAAAAGGTCAGAGCGTTTGAATTGCCCGCTGGTATTTGGGCAGATGGCGAGTGTGTCGAAGCCCCGCGATTAGCCTTGGTGAAGTGGTCCGCCAAGGCCAACTTAAGCGATATGTTTTACCAGGTTTATGTCAACGGCCAATATGCGGGGACAACGGTTGACAATCAGCAAAGGCAAATGATTGTTCCGATACCTACCTCTTTGGAGTCAGCGGTTCGGATTGAGGTCTTTGCTGTTGAGGCCGAGCAGGCGGATATTGATTTCAGCAATGAACTTATCAACCCACCGACTACCAGTGAGCGAGTGAGAATAAGTCTGTTGCGGAGTCAGAACCTGCCAAGTGATGCAACCGCTGAAATCTACTTTGATAATGGCACGGGCGAAGTTGATTATGATACGCCGTTGACTAATTCGCCGATAAGGATTTGGCCTGCTTGGCAGGATAAAGCCGGTTTCGGGATGGGCAGATTCGGTGTTGGTGATTTCGGTTATGAGTCGGCAGCAGCAGTTGGATTTGGGAAGGGCAGTTTCGGGTACGGTCAGTTTGGCCTTGATGCTGATACGATTGAATGGATAAGCCCTCCGCTGCAGGCCGGCGTTTACAAATTTGGTGTTAAGATTATCGATGGTGCAGGCAGCCAAAGCAGTGTCAGCGAAACTGAACCAATCACGGTAATACCAGCGGCAAGACCCGCTGAGCGAGTAAGCATTTCTTCATTTGATAAACAGACGAATCAATTGGTGCTGGAGATACAAGGAACCCTCCAGTGAAACTGGGGGCTAAATATTAGTGGATAAGGGAGAATGTTATGGCTGAAGTGTATCCATCTGATAATGAGTTGTTAAACATACAGTCCGACAGTGAGACCGGTGTTGAGTATATAGCGACCGGCACGGCGCCTTACTATCTGGAGTTTCGAAAATTGCTGTATCGGCTATCGTTAGCTACACGGCGAGCAAACGACTTGAGAGTCTATGACGAGGGCGGGCTTGACGTTGGTGTAAAAGCGGGCAAGTTCTGGTTGGATACGGAGCTGATAAGCTATGCCGGCTCGTCGGGCAATACTTTAGCGGATGATAAAGCAAATATTTACATCTATCTGAATTCGGCCGGCAGTCTTGTAACCAACGAATACACCAGTTTCCCCGATATGGTAACTACGCCGCATATTCGGTTAGCGATAGCGAGCACCTCAGGTGGGGACATCGACTCGATAACTGATTGTCGAGCGGGTCATAATATTGCAATGCCATACGGAGCCGGTGGTGTAAAAAAGACTGTCGAGGCACATACCAGCGATGACACACTTACGACGGCAGAATCCGGCAGTGTTCACAGTAACCTTGGCGCAACCGGGACAGTTACACTTACGCTGCCTGCTTCGGCACCTGCCGGGACGGTATTTAGCTTTGCAGTCCAGACCGCTTACGAGTTGCGTATCGACCCGGGTACGGCGACAATCCGAGATGACAGCGGCCAGACAGCGGACAAATATAAATCAGCTAATGCGATCGGAGAATGCCTTAGCCTCGCAGCTGATTCCAATGGCGATTGGGCAACCATTGCCAAGAACGGGACATGGACGGAGGAGGTGTAAATATGCTTATTTCCACAACCAAATCACCAGCCGGCTCTGTTGGATTAAAAGAAGTCAATAAAGATTTTTGTGCTGCTTCAATCGGAGCAAAAGGAGTATATCCGAGAAGGCATTTTATTCCGAAACTCATTGAACCTTTCGATGATACCTCACAATGGGATACAGGTGTACGTGTAACTAAAGCTGCGGATACTACTAATTATATTTGCTCACAGGCAAGTACGCTACAGTCAATGAAGTGTACAAAGCAAACCGGAGGCACTTCATCGTTTAGCACCAAAACGATTACTGAGATTGATTTAAGCAATACTCTGATATATGTACGATTCTACGTGCACAAAGGTAGTGGTGCTTCATCCTGGGACAAAATTTCAGTGATTTCTCTTATTGTTGGTGACAGTACCTTTTCAAATTACCAGATGATGAAGTTTGTGGAAGGTGATTATGTGACGGGGCCTGGCTGGTACGAGAGAATTATTGCACCGAAGATGGGTAGTATGGATGCTGGAACTTATTCAGCCTGCTGGGAGCATGTTACAAAGCTTCGCGTTCGGATTGATTCGGATGGAAGCGATGATACGCCGGCGGTAACCTGGGATAAAATAATGTTCATTCCTCATTTGGCTCAACCTCAATATACTATCGCTCTGGATGATGGCTTCGATGACGATTATAAATTTGCAGCTTATTTGAGCGCAAAGGGGATAAGAGGCACATTCTTTATTATTCCTTCGAAAGTTGGAACGAGCGGTTACTTGACATTAGAACAGCTTCATCAGATACATAATGCAGGTCATCTGATAGCTAACCATAGCTGGAGCCACAAATGTTTGAAGACGGATAACCTCACCACCGCCGAATTTATCGAAGAGATTACAAAAGCAACGGACTGGATGTGTGCTAATGGTTTTGCAGACGGGGCGAGGATATTTGCTCTGCCGGGAGGAACTACTAATTGGGAGGATGGGTTTAACAGCATCTACAGAGACAGATGGTTTGACCAACTGCGGCTTTCGACAACTTGCCACGATATTGGCTTCTTTGACCCAACAATACAATGGACCAATTCATTTGACGATACAACAACTGCGGAATCCCAGGTTGATAAAGTAATAAATGCGGGGACGATTATGGTTACGGGATGGCATTCTGTAAATGAAGGAACATCGTTTACCTGGGCCAACTGGAAAACGCACATTGACAACGTGGCGACAAAACGAGATGCAGGAAGTCTATATATAGTAACTATGGCAGACTTGTTGGGTATAGGAGTCTAAGATGGCGAACGAAATACATGTAGATTACACGTCCGGCAATATGCTTTATGCAGTTGTTCGTAACCGGGCGGGAGAAGTCTGGTATTCTGGAGGGCAAGTCTTTGAGTCCTGGGGGACGGGCGGCCGTGCTGCGAACGATTACGACATATCCCTTACAGACAAGGGCGGCAACAGGTATGTTGGCAACTTTGATGGTAATATCCCCGCAGGCAGATATTCCGTTCAGGCATTCCTGCAGGCCGGAGCTAATCCTGCTGATAGTGACAACCTTGTGGGGGGTGACGAAATTGTATGGTCTGGAGTAGGCGAAGTAACCAGTGACAAATTGCTTGCCAACAAGGCCGTCCAAAACAAATCGACTGGAGAAATCAAATACTATGATGATGACGGGCAAACGGTCCTTCTGACTCACACCCCTACCGATGCTGAAGCGACTATCACAAGGACGTCGAGTTGATAAAAACCATAAGAGTTATGCAAAATTGAGGTTAGGCA